>NZ_CAUQWY010000007.1:0-63146 GCF_963521865.1 uncultured Streptococcus sp. | reverse complement strand
TTTTTAAAATACGTATAGGCGAGGCAATAATACATTCGGTGTTAATTTTATTAGTATCAGTAATTTTCAATTTAATTATTTTAATTTTAGTTAGCTTTATTGGTCAACTTTTAGGCCAAAGTGTAGTAGATATATCGGGTTTTTGGCAACCGAGTCTTATAGTTATTTCTTTGTTAGTTATTTTTTATAGTATTACAAAAGGATTTTATTTATTTCAAGATAGATAAATTGGAATAGTTACTGATTCAAAAAGAACACACTTATTGACATTGAAACCAAAGCAATACTAAAACTAAAAGGCAAGGATAAAAAACCTTGTCTTTTTTTACATGTAATAAACAATGGCGATGTATTGGAGTGCGGACGCAGCTAGGATAAAGAGATGCCAAATCATGTGGAAATAAGGTTTTTTCTTTGCATAAAATCCAGCTCCAACTGTATAACAGAGTCCGCCAGTTACCATGAGACTCCAGAAAATTGGCGTTGTTTGACTGATAATGGCAGGAATGATAGTCAGAACCAACCAGCCCATAATTAGGTAAAGAGCAAGGCTAAATTTCTCATTGACTTTTTTAGCAAAGATTTTATAGAGAATACCAAAGATAGTCGTTCCCCATTGGATGGCAATAATCAGATAGCCAAACCAGTTATTCATCAAAGTCAGTACGACAGGTGTATAAGAGCCTGCAATGGCAACGTAAATCATAGAATGGTCAATGATTCGCAAGACATATTTGTGGGTCGAACCATAGGCCATAGAGTGGTAAATGGTGGATGAGAGAAACATGAGAAAGAGACTAATAACGAAAATGGATACACCGATAGATGATAAAAATCCGTGTGTCTCATAACTATAGGTGGATGAAATAGGCAGTAAGATGAGCATGATGACTGCACCTACTGCGTGGGTCACACTATTAGCAATCTCCTCTCCAAAACTGAGTTGTTTACTGAGTTTAAGACTAGTGTTCATTGGATTACCTCCTCTTGAGTATGATGGATTAAGGCTAGGGTTTGATGATAGAGTTTAACAGTTTGGCAGCTGGTTTGGATAATGGGGTTAGCTGGATCAATTCCTTGGTTCATGTAATCCACAAAAGCGTCGTAGAGTTGGTCTGAACTTGCTTGAGTTTGTAGAGTATTAAGTGTCTGGGCTATTTCTTGAATAGAAAATACCGACTTGAGGGTTGTGATAGCAATCAAACGGGCAATCTGTTGGCGTTGGTATTTTTTCTTGTCAGGCTTTGTCAGGTAACCATGTTTCACATAATTATTGACCATAGATGCTGTTAGTCCCTTGTCTTTATCAGGAGAAATAGGGGCGCAGACCTGATTGACATAGAGCAAAACCTGATCCAGATAGAGGTCAATATTTGGGATTTCTGCCCATTTTGGGTAGGAAAAGGTGGTTTTCATTTCCGACTCCTTTTTATCTAGTTTTAATAACTAGATTATAAAATAACAAAAACAGAAAGTCAAGTTTTAACTGCTTGTGAAAAGGTTTAAATTATGCTATGATGGGAGAAACTAGTCAGAAATGAGGAGAAAAGATGGAGATTCGTTTAGCTTTTCCAAATGAAGTAGATGCTATTATGCAGGTGGTGGAGGATGCTAAGAAATGTTTAGCAGATGCTGGTAGTGACCAGTGGCAAAATGGCTATCCAAATGCTGATATTATTATTGAGGATATTATCTCAGGTCAAGCCTATGTAGCCTTGGAAGATGGAGAACTACTAGCCTATGCTGCTGTGACTAAAAGTCCAGAGGAGGCCTATGAAGATATTTATGAGGGAAACTGGCAAGCTGGAGAGTCAGAATATCTAGTCTTTCACCGTATTGCTGTGGCAGCAGCTGTGCAGGGACAAGGAGTTGCTCAAACCTTCTTAGAGGGCTTGATTGAAGGATTTGATTATCTAGATTTTCGCTCAGATACGCATGTTGTCAACAAGGTCATGCAACATATTTTTGAAAAACTTGGTTTTAAACAGGTTGGTAAAGTGCCTGTTGATGGCGAACGCCTGGCCTATCAAAAATTGAAGAAATAATGAAAAAGAAGTACGCAAAAATTCTCTACTCTTCGCCGATTGGCTCCCTTTCTCTCGTAGCTGATGACCATTATTTGTATGGCATTTGGGTGCAGGAGCAGAAGCATTTTGAGAGGGGGATAGGAGATGAAACAATAGAAGAAGTTGTTAGTCATCCTATTTTAGACCCAGTTATTGCTTGCTTAGATGCTTACTTTAAAGGTAAGTCTCGGGATTTATCCAACTTGCCCTTGGCTCCAATTGGAACGGATTTTGAAAAGCGAGTTTGGTCCTATTTACAGGGAATTCCTTATGGTCAGACAGTGACCTATGGACAAATAGCCCAAGATCTGCAAGTGGCTTCTGCTCAAGCAATTGGTGGAGCAGTGGGGCGCAATCCTTGGTCTATCCTAGTACCTTGTCATCGTGTGCTAGGAGCTGGCAAGCGTCTAACAGGTTATGCTGCAGGAGTGGAAAAGAAAGCTTGGCTCTTGGAGTATGAAGGCGCAGATTTTAAAGATATATAGAAAGTGAAACACATGTTAGAATTTATCGAATACCCAAAATGTTCAACTTGTAAAAAAGCAAAACAAGAATTAAACCAACTCGGTGTGGACTACAAAGCTGTTCACATCGTGGAAGAAACACCTAGCCAAGAAGTCATTTTAAACTGGATAGAAACCTCAGGTTTTGAGTTGAAGCAATTTTTCAACACCAGTGGGATCAAATACCGTGAATTAGGGTTGAAAGATAAGATAGGAAGTCTGTCAAATCAAGAAGCAGCCGAGTTGCTAGCAAGCGACGGTATGTTGTTAAAACGTCCAATTTTAGTAGAAAATGGAGCTGTTAAGCAAATCGGTTATCGAAAAGCTTATGAAGAATTGGGATTGAAATAGTTTTTACTTATCTCTTTGATAGATAAAATATATAGCCTCCCTGTTTCAAAGTATGATAAACTAGTAGGTAGACAAAGTCTGTATCTGACCGTAGCAAATAATTTCATTGACGGCAGAAGTATGGTAGAATGAATCATTATCAGGAGAGGATGTTTTTATGAATGTTACAACGATTTTAGCATCAGATTGGTACCAAAACTTGATGCAATTGATTCCGGATGGCAAGCTGTTTAGCCTGCGTTCGGTCTTTGATGGAATCCCTAGAATTGTCCAACAACTTCCAACAACAATTATGTTGACAATTGGTGGTGCCCTTTTTGGCTTGGTTTTGGCGCTTCTTTTTGCCATTGTGAAAATCAATCGTGTCAAGATTTTATATCCCTTGCAGGCATTCTTTGTTAGTTTCTTAAAAGGGACACCGATTTTAGTGCAACTCATGTTGACCTACTACGGAATTCCTTTGGCTTTGAAAGCCCTCAATCAGCAATGGGGTACTGGTCTCAATATCAATGCGATTCCAGCTGCTGCTTTTGCGATTGTCGCCTTTGCCTTTAATGAGGCAGCTTATGCTAGTGAAACCATTCGTGCAGCCATTCTCTCAGTCAATCCTGGTGAGATTGAGGCGGCACGCAGTCTGGGTATGACCCGAGCGCAAGTTTATCGTCGCGTGATTATTCCAAATGCGGCCGTTGTAGCGACTCCAACCTTGATCAATTCCCTCATCGGCTTGACCAAGGGAACTTCTCTAGCCTTTAGTGCGGGTGTTGTGGAAGTCTTTGCCCAAGCTCAGATTCTAGGTGGAGCTGATTACCGCTATTTTGAACGCTTTATCTCCGTTGCCCTTGTTTATTGGGTAGTCAATATTGGAATTGAAAGCCTCGGTCGTTTCATCGAGAGAAAAATGGCTATTTCTGCACCCGATACCGTGCAAACAGATGTGAAAGGAGACCTTCGTTAATGATTAAGATTTCGAATTTAAGCAAATCATTTTCAGGACAGACTGTCTTGGATCATCTGGACTTGGATATTCAAAAAGGGGAAGTTGTAGCCTTGATTGGTTCTTCAGGAGCTGGAAAATCAACCTTTCTTCGCAGTCTCAATTATCTTGAAACACCTGATAGTGGCTCTATTCAGATTGATGATTTTTCAGTTGATTTTTCTAAAATCACTCAAGAAGAAATCCTTGCCCTACGCCGTAAGCTGTCTATGGTTTTCCAACAGTTTAATTTGTTTGAACGCCGCACAGCACTTGATAATGTGAAAGAAGGCTTGGTTGTTGTCAAGAAATTGTCTGATCAAGAAGCGACTAAGATTGCCAAGGAAGAGTTAGCTAAGGTTGGACTTTCTGATCGTGAAAACCATTATCCTCGCCATTTATCAGGTGGTCAAAAGCAACGGGTTGCTCTAGCGCGTGCGCTTGCTATGAAACCAGATGTTTTGCTCTTGGACGAACCAACTTCAGCCCTTGACCCAGAATTGGTTGGTGAAGTAGAGAAGTCTATTGCAGATGCTGCTAAGTCAGGTCAAACCATGATTTTGGTCAGTCATGACATGTCCTTTGTAGCACAAGTGGCTGATAAGATTCTCTTCTTAGACAAGGGGAAAATCATCGAGTCTGGAACACCAGATGAGATTATCCACCATCCTAAAGAAGAGCGGACAAAAGAATTCTTTGCTAGTTACAAACGGACTTATATTTGATATAATAGATAAAGGAAAACTCAGTTAGATGGACTAGCTGAGTTTACTCTTTAAAAAAGATAGAAATGAGAGAAATCATGCTACTGCAACTATTTTCTTTATATTTCGAGAGTTTGATCTTGACCACCATCCTCGTCCTGATTTTTTTAGGGATTTGGATTGGACTGAGAGCCATGTCAGGAGTGGATAAGACAGCCAAGGCTCGCCAAGCCCATCTCTATGATATGATTATGATTGGAGTCTTGGTTGTTCCAGTATTATCCTTTGCGGTTATGAGTTTAATTCTTGTTTTCAAGGCATAATCCTTGCGTGATTGACAAGAAAGAGTTAGAATAAAGATAGTTACAACAAGAAAGAAGGAAACTATATGTACGATACTATTATTATCGGTGCTGGACCTGCAGGTATGACTGCAGCCTTGTATGCTGCTCGAAGCAATCTAAAAGTAGCCTTGATTGAAGGTGGTCTGCCAGGTGGTCAGATGAATAATACATCTGATATTGAAAATTACCCTGGATACGCTAATATTAGTGGGCCAGAATTGGCTGAAAAGATGTTTGAACCGCTTGAAAATCTTGGTGTTGAGCACATCTATGGTTATGTTGAGAATGTCCAAGACCATGGTGATTTTAAAACAGTGATGACCGATGACCAAACATATGAAACACGTACCGTTATCGTAGCGACTGGTTCTAAACACCGTCCTTTGGGAGTGCCTGGAGAAGAAGAACTGAACAGTCGTGGTGTTTCTTACTGTGCCGTGTGTGATGGTGCTTTCTTCCGTGACCAAGATTTGTTGGTAGTCGGTGGTGGAGATTCGGCTGTTGAAGAAGCCCTCTTCTTGACTCGTTTTGCTAAGACTGTTACCATTGTTCACCGTCGTGACCAACTTCGTGCCCAAAAAGTTTTACAAGACCGCGCCTTTGCGAATGAGAAAATCAGCTTTATCTGGGATTCTGTAGTGAAGGAAATCAAGGGTGAAAACCGAGTAGAATCTGTCGTATTTGAAAATGTGAAAACAGGTCAAGTGACAGAACAAGCCTTTGGTGGTGTCTTTATCTATGTTGGATTGGACCCTCTTAGCGATTTTGTTAAAGGATTGAATATCCAAGATCAGGCAGGTTGGGTTGTGACAGATAACCACATGAAAACTGCAGTTGATGGTATCTTTGCAGTTGGAGATGTTCGCTTGAAAGACCTTCGCCAAGTAACAACAGCAGTTGGAGATGGAGCTATCGCTGGTCAAGAAGCCTACAAGTTTATCACAGAACATAGTTAATCATAAAAAAGTTTCCAATCAGATGACTGGAAACTTTTTTATAGTCTATTTCGGAAAACTTCGTACATAAGAATGGCTGCAGCAACACTAGCATTGAGGCTTTGAACATGTCCATTCATAGGAATGGTAATCATTTCATCGACCTGTTTTTTGATGTTACTAGAGATGCCTTTTCCTTCATTTCCGATGATGAGGGCGATTTTCCCTTTTGTATTCCACTTGTGGCAAGGAGTACCATTCATATCTGTTCCAAAGGTCCAGAAGCCTTCATCCTTGAGTTTGTCTAGAGTTTGGCTTAGATTGGTTACTCGGGCAATGGGAACGTGCTCAATAGCACCTGTGGCTGTTTTAGCAACAACAGGAGTAACTCCGACAGCACGGTGCTTGGGAATGATGACACCTGAAACGTTGGTCGCATCGGCTGTTCTCAGGATGGAGCCTAGGTTATGAGGGTCGGTTAACCCGTCCAGAATTAATAGAAGTGGATTTTCTTCTTGGCGTGTTTGGGCAAGGATGTGATCCAACTCGCTATAGGCAAATTCAGATACTCGTAGAACAAAACCTTGGTGGACAGCACCTTCAGTCATCTCAGAGAGGGATTTTTTTGAAGTCCAAGAAATGGACACCTTCTTTTCTGTAGCCAGTTCCTTGACTTTCTCAAGATTCTTACCTCGGAGATCTTCTTGGAGGTAGAGTTTGTTTCCAGTATTTGCAAGGAGGGCTTCGGTAACGGCGTGGACGCCATAGACAATATCATTTGTTTTCATGCCTCTATTATAACACAAAACCCCGTCTTGCAACGGGATTTTCTTTATTCCAGAATCAGTAAACCATCTTTAACTGCAAATGGGTCTTTTTCATTGATACGATCGTAAAACATGATTCCGTTGATGTGGTCAATTTCATGCTGAACAACAATAGAGTTGTAGCCTTTGAGTTTGATGCGGTGTTTTTCTCCATCCTTGTCAAAGTAGTCAACAGTAACACGAGCATGGCGCACCACATAGCCAGGCACGTTGCGGTCAACAGACAGACAACCTTCTCCTTCGCCAAGAGCAGCATCTTGAACCGAGTGAGAGACGATTTTTGGATTGTACATAATGGCTTGAAGGTCGTAGGCTTCCTCTGGAGTTTCTCCTTCTTCAACAATATTAGGCACCAAAACAGCGATAATGCGTTTTGAGATATCTAATTGAGGAGCAGCAAGTCCAACCCCACCGCGTAGCCCCATCTTTTCAGCCATGACAGGATCTTGGGAATGTTTGAGGAATTGCATCATCTTTTCGCCTAGGATGATTTCCTGATCAGATAGGGGGAAAGTAACTTCCTCAGCAACCGCGCGTAGAGTAGGATTCCCTTCGCGGATAATATCGTTCATATCAATTAAGTGAGCAGCTTTTGTAATACGTTCTATAGCAGACATTTTCTCTCCTTTCATTACCTCTACATGATAACACAAAATGACAAGGATTGAAAGTATTACAGCCTTTAGGATTTATAGAAAATAGATAGGATGTTCAATTCATACTCAATGAAAATCAAAGAGCAAACTAGGAAGCCAGCCGCAGGCTGTACTTGAGTACGGTAAGGCGACGCTGACGTGGTTTGAATTTGATTTTCGAAGAGTATCAATTGTGAAAGAATTACTTATCTATGATATAATAAAAAGAAAAGGCTTGCATTAGAAAGTAGGGAGAATGAAGATGCAAAGAAGACAAGATAGATATAAACGTGGACCAGTTTTTCATTTTGTGAGGGGTTTTGTAAACTTTTTTAGGAGTTATCGCAAGTGGAGCAATAAGGGATTTGTGGCCATACTCTTGCTAGCAGTTGCTTTATCAATGGGCTTGGTCTTGTTGTTTGAAAGCTTCCAAGGAATCCCTTTAACCAGTCAAAAAAAGGATACCATTTCTCAAGAAGCAAATAAGACCAATCAAAATGCTAAAGATCAGGAAGAGGAAAAAACTGCAAGAATTATGGCCAACGGGGATCTCCTCTATCATATTCCCATCTATCGTTCTGCCTTAAAAGAAGATGGAACCTATGATTTTCATGAAAATTTTGACTATGTGAAACCATGGCTCAAACAAGCAGACCTGATTATAGGTGATTTTGAAGGTACTGTAAACAAGGACCATTATTTGGCTGGTTATCCTCTCTTTAATGCACCTGGCGAAGTCATGGATGCCATCAAGGATGCTGGTTATCAAGTGCTAGACTTGGCGCATAACCATATCCTAGATTCACAAATAGAAGGTGTCGTTTCAACAGCAGATGCTATTGAGAAGGCAGGAATGACACCTATTGGAGTGTATACGCATGAGTCACGTGATCAAGCTCCTCTTGTAATTAAGGAAGTGAATGGTATCAAGGTTGCACTTTTGGCCTATTCTTATGGATTTAATGGAATTGAGCAAAGTATTTCTCAAGAAGACTATAACCGCTATCTTTCAGACCTAAATGAAGACAAGATGAAGGCTGAAATTGAACGAGCAGAGAAGGAAGCAGATATCACCATTATCATGCCTCAGATGGGGGTGGAGTATCGCTTGGAACCAACTGAAGAACAAAAAGTTCTTTATCACAAGATGATTGATTGGGGAGCGGATATTATCTTTGGAGGGCATCCTCACGTTGTAGAACCATCTGAAACAGTTGAAAAAGATGGGGATAAGAAACTCATTATCTATTCAATGGGGAACTTCATTTCCAATCAACGAATTGAAACCATGCAAGACGAAGAGAATGCTAAGTGGACAGAGCGTGGCGTGCTCATGGATGTGACCATTAAGAAAAAAGCAGGTAAGACGACAATCGAAACGGCCAAAGCGCATCCTTCTTGGGTAAACCGTACACCGAAAGGAACCTATTCTCCAGAAGGTTATCCACTCTTCCTTTACCAAACCTATATCTTAGAAGATTTTATCGAGGGTGGTAGTCATCGTGACCAGTTAGATGAAGCAACTAAGGAACGAATTGATACAGCCTATAAAGAAATGAACGAACATGTAGGATTGAAGTGGGATTAGTTTGAATCCAGAGGAAAGAAAATGACGATTAAAGTAATTGCGACAGATATGGATGGGACCTTGCTGGATGCTAGAGGCCAGCTTGATATCCCACGCTTGGAAAAGATTTTAGATCAGTTGGATCAAAGGGGTATTCGTTTTGTCATCGCGACGGGCAATGAAATTCACCGCATGAGGCAACTATTGGAGCACTTGGTGGATCGAGTGGTTTTGGTTGTTGCTAACGGTGCTCGTATTTTTGAAAATAATGAACTGATTCAGGCTCAGACTTGGGATGACGCCATTGTCGACAAGGCTTTGGCTCATTTCAAGGATCGAGCGTGTCAGGACCAGTTTGTTGTAACGGGGATGAAGGGTGGTTTCGTCAAGGAAGGTACGATTTTTACAGACCTTGAAAGTTTTATGACTCCAGAAATGATTGAAAAATTCTACCAACGGATGCAATTTGTGGATGAGTTAACATCTGACCTTTTTGGAGGAGTGCTCAAGATGAGTATGGTAGTTGGTGAGGAGCGTTTGAGTTCGGTCTTGGAAGAAATCAATGACCTCTTTGATGGCCGCGTTCGGGCTGTATCGAGTGGCTATGGTTGCATTGATATCCTCCAAGCTGGAATTCATAAAGCATGGGGATTGGAAGAATTACTCAAGCGCTGGGACTTGAACCCCCAACAAATCATGGCTTTTGGTGATAGTGAAAATGATGTTGAAATGCTTGAAATGGCTGGAATTGCCTATGCGATGGAAAATGCTGATGATAAAGCCAAATCTGTGGCAACTGCTCTAGCGCCAGCCAACAGCCAAGGAGGAGTTTATCAAGTCTTGGAAAACTGGTTAGAAAAAGGAGAATGAAGTGGCAGTACAGTTATTAGAAAATTGGTTACTAAAGGAACAAGAAAAAATCCAAACCAAGTATCGTCACTTAAATCAAGTTTCTGTTGTAAAACCAGATGTTCTCTTTATTGGGGATTCCATTGTCGAATATTATCCTCTACAGGAATTATTTGGGACCTCAAAGACAATTGTCAATCGAGGCATTCGAGGTTATCAGACAGGGCTGTTACGAGAGAACCTAGATGCGCATCTTTATGGTGGAGCAGTAGATAAAATTGTCCTTTTGATTGGGACAAATGATATCGGAAAAGATGTACCTGTTAATGAGGCTCTCAATAATCTCGAAGTTATCATTCAATCCATTGCTCGTGATTATCCATTGACAGAGATTAAACTGCTTTCCATTTTGCCAGTCAATGAGGGAGAGGAGTACAAGCAGACAGTCTATATCCGAACGAATGAAAAAATTCAGGAGTGGAATCAAGCCTATAAAGAACTTGCCTCTGCCTATATGCAGGTAGAATTTGTGCCAGTTTTTGATAGTTTGACAGACCAAGCAGGCCAACTCAAAAAAGAATATACAACTGATGGGCTGCATCTTAGTGTTACTGGTTATCAGGTTTTGACCAAAGCTTTGAAAGACTATCTTTTGTAGTTAGTTGATTTCCTTTTTGCATTTTGGAGTTAGATAAGGTATAATGGTTTTATTGTCTTTTGGGGTCGTTACGGATTCGACAGGCATTATGAGGCATATTTTGCGACTCGTGTGGCGACGTAAACGCTCAGTTAAATATAACTGCAAAAAATAACACTTCTTACGCTCTAGCTGCCTAAAAACCAGCAGGCGTGACCCGATTTGGATTGCTCGTGTTCAATGACAGGTCTTATTATTAGCGAGATACGATTGAGTCTTGTCTAGTGGCTTGATAAGAGATTGATAGACTCGCAGTTTCTAGGCTTGAGTTATGTGTCGAGGGACTGTTAAACTAATACATAACCTATGGTTGTAGACAAATATGTTGGCAGGTGTTTGGACGTGGGTTCGACTCCCACCGGCTCCATTATTCCTTTGCATTCCTTAGTAAAACGTTGTTAAATCAACGTTTTTTATTTTTGTCTTTGGTATTCCTTGGCATTCTTTTGCGAAAAAGGATACAACAAAGGAGTCACAAACAGACCCTATTTTTAAAAAAGGGATACAAAAAAGGATACAACATTTGTTGCATCCAAAAAATAATTTTTCTTTTCCACGGAAGACATGGGATTCGAACCCACGCACGCTGTTACACGCCTACCGCGTTTCCAACACGGCCTCTTAAGCCTCTTGAGTAATCTTCCAATACTTACTCAAATAGTCTACCATAAAGGCTCTTATCTTGCAATAAAAATTTTGGAAATAAGAAAAATGACAGATTTTGAAAGAAAATGACAAAAAGCGCTTGACTTTGAAAGAAAGTGTGATAGAATGAATAGTGTAAACGATAACAGGAGGTGATTCAGTGTTAAAAACAGAGCGGAAACAATTGATTTTAGAGGAGTTAAATCAACATCATGTAGTTTCTCTAGAAAAATTAGTTAGTTTGCTAGAGACCTCAGAATCAACGGTTCGAAGAGACTTGGATGAGTTGGAAGCAGAAAACAAGCTTCGTCGTGTGCATGGTGGAGCAGAATTACCCCACTCCTTGCAGGAAGAAGAAACTATTCAAGAAAAATCTATCAAAAACCTTCAAGAGAAAAAGCTACTTGCTCAGAAGGCAGCTTCTCTTATTAAGGAACAAGATGTCATCTTTATCGACGCTGGAACAACGACAGCCTTTTTGATTCATGAATTGGTCAATAAGAATGTCACAGTTGTGACCAACTCTATTCACCATGCAGCTCAGTTGGTTGAAAAGCAGATTCCGACTGTCATGGTTGGAGGAAGTGTCAAGATGGCGACAGATGCTAGCATCGGGGGCGTTGCTCTCAACCAGATTAACCAATTGCACTTTGACCGTGCCTTTATCGGGATGAATGGTGTGGATGATGGTTATTATACGACTCCTGATATGGAGGAAGGAGCTGTGAAGCGTGCTATTTTGGAGAATGCCAAACAGACCTATGTCTTGGTGGATTCGTCTAAAATTGGACAAACTTGCTTTGCTAAGGTAGCTCCACTCAAACGAGCTATTATTATCACAAGTAAAGGGCATGAGCTCTTGCAGGCTATTAAGGAGAAAACGGAGGTAATAGAAGTATGATTTATACAGTCACACTCAATCCATCCATTGACTATATTGTGCGCTTGGGCCAAGTCCAAGTTGGTAGTGTCAATCGTATGGACAGTGATGATAAGTTTGCTGGTGGGAAAGGAATCAATGTCAGTCGTGTCTTGAAACGTTTGGGTATTCCAAATACAGCGACGGGATTTATCGGAGGCTTTACTGGTAAATTTATCACAGATACCCTTGCAGAGGAAGAAATCGAGACACGTTTTGTCCAAGTAGCAGAAGATACTCGTATCAATGTTAAAATCAAAGCAGACCAAGAAACAGAAATCAACGGAACGGGTCCAACTGTTGAACCAGCTCAGCTAGAAGAATTGAAAGCTATTTTATCTAGTCTGACAGCAGATGATGCGGTTGTGTTTGCGGGTTCGAGTGCTAAAAACCTAGGAAATGTTATCTACAAGGATTTGATTGCCTTGACACGTCAGACGGGTGCGCAAGTGGTTTGTGACTTTGAAGGACAGACCTTGATTGATAGTTTGGACTACCAGCCACTTTTGGTCAAACCAAACAATCATGAACTTGGAGCGATTTTTGGGGTTAAACTCGAAAGTTTAGAGCAAATTGAGAACTATGCTCGAGAATTGCTGGTTAAAGGTGCTCAAAATGTTATTATCTCTATGGCTGGTGATGGTGCCCTTCTTGTCACATCTGATGGAGCTTACTTCGCTAACCCCATCAAGGGAACAGTGAAAAATTCAGTTGGAGCTGGTGATTCTATGGTTGCCGGATTTACAGGTGAATTTGTCAAATCAAAAGATGCAGTAGAAGCCTTTAAATGGGGAGTGGCTTGTGGAACAGCAACCACCTTCTCGGATGACTTGGCAACGGCGGAATTTATTAAAGAAACATATGAAAAAGTTGAGGTAGAAAAACGATGAAAATTCAAGACCTATTGAGAAAAGATGTTATGTTGCTGGATTTGCAGGCAACTGAAAAAACAGCTGTCATCGACGAGATGATTAAAAGTTTGACAGACCACGGTTATGTAACAGATTTTGAAACCTTTAAAGAAGGAATTTTGGCGCGTGAAGCTTTGACTTCTACTGGTTTAGGAGACGGTATCGCAATGCCTCACAGCAAAAACGCTGCTGTCAAAGAAGCGACAGTTCTCTTTGCCAAGTCAAACAAGGGTGTTGACTACGAGAGCTTGGATGGACAAGCAACTGACCTCTTCTTTATGATTGCGGCTCCAGAAGGTGCCAATGATACTCACTTGGCAGCCTTGGCAGAATTGTCTCAATACTTGATGAAAGACGGTTTTGCTGACAAACTTCGTCAAGCAACATCAGCTGACCAAGTCATTGAACTCTTTGACCAAGCTTCAGAAAAAACTGAGGGACCTGCTCAAGCACCTGCCAATGACTCTGCTGACTTTATCGTAGCTGTTACAGCTTGTACAACAGGTATTGCCCACACTTACATGGCCCAAGAAGCTCTTCAAAAAGTGGCTACTGAAATGGGTGTTGGAATTAAGGTCGAAACCAACGGTGCTAGTGGTGTTGGTAACCAACTAACTGCGGAAGACATTCGTAAGGCTAAAGCTGTTATCATCGCTGCAGACAAGGCAGTTGAAATGGATCGTTTCGATGGCAAACCATTGATCAATCGTCCAGTTGCTGACGGTATCCGTAAAACAGAAGAATTGATTAACTTGGCTCTTTCAGGAGACGCTGAAGTTTATCGTGCTGCTAATGGAATAAAAGCTGCAACAGCAAGCAATGAAAAACAAAGTCTTGGAGGTACCTTCTACAAACACTTGATGAGTGGTGTATCTCAAATGTTGCCATTCGTTATCGGTGGTGGTATCATGATTGCCCTTGCCTTCTTGATTGATGGTGCTTTGGGTGTTCCAAATGAAAATCTTGGTAATCTTGGTTCCTACCATGAGCTAGCTTCTATGTTCATGAAAATTGGTGGAGCTGCCTTTGGTTTGATGCTTCCAGTCTTTGCAGGTTATGTTGCTTACTCTATCGCTGAAAAACCAGGTTTGGTAGCAGGTTTCGTGGCTGGTGCTATTGCCAAAGAAGGTTTTGCCTTTGGTAAAATCCCTTATGCCGCTGGTGGTGAAGCAACTTCAACTCTTGCAGGTGTCTCATCTGGTTTCCTAGGTGCCCTTGTTGGTGGATTTATCGCAGGTGCTTTGGTTCTTGCTATCAAGAAATACGTTAAAGTTCCTCGTTCACTTGAAGGTGCAAAATCAATCCTTCTCTTGCCACTTCTTGGAACAATCTTGACTGGATTTGTCATGCTAGCTGTTAATATCCCAATGGCAGCAATCAACACTGCTATGAATGACTTCCTAGGCGGTCTTGGAGGCGGTTCAGCTGTCCTTCTTGGTATCGTTCTTGGAGGAATGATGGCTGTCGATATGGGTGGACCAGTTAACAAAGCTGCCTATGTCTTTGGTACTGGTACGCTTGCAGCAACTGTTTCTTCAGGTGGTTCTGTGGCTATGGCAGCAGTTATGGCTGGAGGAATGGTGCCACCACTTGCAATCTTTGTCGCAACGCTTCTTTTCAAAGATAAATTTACTAAGGAAGAACGTAACTCAGGTTTGACAAACATCATCATGGGCTTGTCATTTATCACTGAGGGAGCAATTCCATTTGGTGCAGCTGATCCAGCTCGTGCGATTCCAAGCTTCATCCTTGGTTCAGCAGTAGCAGGTGGCCTCGTTGGTCTCACTGGTATCAAACTCATGGCGCCACATGGAGGAATCTTCGTTATCGCCCTTACTTCAAATGCCCTCCTTTATCTCGTTTCTGTCTTGGTAGGAGCAATCGTAAGTGGTGTGGTTTATGGTTACCTACGCAAACCACAAGCATAAAAAATAGAAAAATGAAAAGATTGTACCGTTTGGTGCAGTCTTTTTTAAAGAATTTGACAAATAAGTTTTTGAATGATATCCTAAAATAAAACTCATAGAAATGAAAAAACATAATGAGAGTATTTTAAATGAATATAATTGAATTTATTATGAATTTAGATTGGAAGAAGATAGTAGAGTCAGTTTTATCAGCTCTATTGGCTTCTGGAATAATCGGTGGTTTTGGTTACTTAATAACGAAAAAAATTATGAGAGACTTACGCATTGCAAAAGAAATGAAATCGTATGGTTTTAAAGGTGTGGTGTCAATGAAAAAGCATTTGACTAGAGAGATTAAAAAGTTATGTAAAAATACTAAAAGATTGGATTTGTTTTTTATATCGGGAATTGGTTTTTTTACGGAAAATAAAGCGGTCTTAGAAAATGCTATGAACAATGGAATGAAAATTCGTTTTTTGTGTTCTCAGACCTATACCTCTTTTTTGTCAGATTTAGAGAAACTTGAGAATAAAGAAGAGTTGCGTAAGCCTGGTACAAATATTAGTACCGAAATTGAAGATGTGACTGAAAAATATAGTAAATATATAGAAAATGGACAAATGGAAATTCGCTATTATTCAACACAATATCGCTTGCCATTTATGTTGGTTTATAAAAAAAAGAAAAATATGAAGATGACAAAGGCTTTTTTAAGAGTTACTCTGCCTCCATATAATTGGGAGACCAATTTTGTGTTGATAGGTGAACGTAAAACTACTAAAAAAGATGACTTTTTTAAAACTAATAATGATGAAATAGATTTCATTTCTATGATGGAAAAACATTTCGATTGTGTTTGGGAAGTTGCGGATAGGGAAATAGATAGAAAACAAGAAATAAAATATACAAATTTCAAAGTAGAATCTTAAAAGTCTAAACATAGAGACTTTGTTTATTAAAATAAAAATATAATAGCAATTATATTAAATATAATCATGATAAAAAAGATTGCACTAAGGACTGGCCACTTATCCAGTCTTTTTCTCTTTCCGAAATGCCTGTGAAATATGGTATAATAGAAGAATGGTAAACAAGAATACAAGTAAAACAAGACGGAGACCGTCTAAAGCAGAACTCGAAAGAAAAGAAGCGATTCAACGAATGTTGATTTCGTTGGGAATCGCGCTTTTATTGATTTTTGCAGCCTTCAAATTAGGGGCTGCAGGTATAACCCTTTACAATCTAATTCGCTTGCTGGTGGGGAGCCTAGCTTATCTGGCAATATTTGGTATCTTGCTCTACCTCTTCTTTTTCAAGTGGATACGAAAACAGGAAGGACTCTTATCTGGATTTTTCACCATATTTGCAGGTTTGCTTTTGATTTTTGAGGCCTACTTAGTTTGGCAATATGGTTTGGACAAGTCGGTCTTAAAAGGAACCATGGCTCAGGTTGTAACGGATTTGACTGGTTTTCGAACGACCAGTTTTGCTGGAGGGGGCTTGATTGGGGTCGCTCTTTATATGCCAACCGCCTTTCTTTTTTCAAATATCGGTACTTACTTTATTGGAGTTATCTTGATTTTAGTGGGGACTCTCCTCGTCAGCTCTTGGTCTGTTTATGATGTTGCTGAATTTTTCAGTAGAGGCTTTGCTAAATGGCGGGAAGGGCATGAGCGTCGAAAAGAGGAACGCTTTGTCAAACAAGAAGAAAAAGCTCGCCAAAAGGCTGAGCAAGAGGCTAGATTAGAACAAGAAGAAGCTGAAAAAGCCTTACTCGATTTGCCTCCTGTTGATATGGAAACGGGTGAAATTTTGACAGAAGATGTTGTGCTTGACGTTCCACCTATTCCAGAAGAAGAGTGGGTGGAACCAGAAATTATCCTACCTCAAACTGAACTTGAATTCCTTGAACAGGAAGAGGGCTCTGATGATGAAGATGTTCAGGTAGATTTTTCAGCAAAAGAAGCCCTCGAATATAAACTTCCAAGCTTACAACTCTTTGCCCCTGATAAACCCAAAGACCAGTCTAAAGAGAAGAAAATCGTTCGTGAAAACATCAAAATCCTAGAAGAAACCTTTGCTAGCTTTGGTATCAAGGTAACAGTTGAACGGGCTGAAATTGGGCCATCAGTGACCAAGTATGAAGTCAAGCCAGCAGTTGGAGTACGAGTCAACCGCATTTCCAATCTAGCAGATGACTTAGCACTTGCACTGGCTGCTAAGGATGTTCGTATCGAAGCTCCAATCCCTGGGAAATCTCTCGTTGGAATCGAAGTGCCTAATTCTGAGATTGCGACTGTGTCTTTCCGAGAACTTTGGGAACAATCTCAAACGAAAGCAGAAAATCTCTTGGAAATTCCTTTAGGGAAGGCTGTTAATGGCACCGCAAGAGCTTTTGACCTTTCTAAAATGCCCCACTTGCTAGTCGCGGGTTCAACGGGTTCAGGAAAGTCAGTAGCTGTTAACGGCATTATCGCCAGCATCCTCATGAAGGCGAGACCCGATCAAGTTAAGTTTATGATGGTCGATCCTAAGATGGTTGAGTTATCTGTTTACAATGATATTCCCCATCTCTTGATTCCAGTTGTGACCAATCCACGCAAAGCCAGCAAGGCTCTCCAAAAGGTTGTGGATGAAATGGAAAATCGTTATGAACTCTTTGCCAAGGTAGGAGTCCGTAATATTGCAGGCTTTAATGCCAAGGTAGAAGAGTTCAATGCCCAGTCTGAGTACAAGCAGATTCCGCTGCCACTCATTGTCGTGATTGTAGATGAGTTGGCTGACCTTATGATGGTGGCCAGCAAGGAAGTAGAAGATGCTATTATCCGTCTAGGACAGAAGGCGCGGGCTGCAGGTATCCACATGATTCTTGCAACTCAGCGTCCATCCGTTGATGTCATCTCTGGTTTGATTAAGGCCAATGTCCCATCTCGTGTCGCTTTCGCAGTTTCATCAGGGACAGATTCCCGTACGATTTTAGATGAAAATGGAGCTGAGAAACTGCTTGGTCGAGGAGACATGCTCTTTAAACCGATTGATGAAAATCATCCAGTTCGTCTACAAGGCTCCTTTATCTCGGATGATGATGTCGAACGCATCGTAAACTATATCAAGGATCAGGCAGATGCGGACTACGATGAGAGTTTTGATCCAGGTGAGGTTTCTGAAAATGAAGGAGAATTTTCAGATGGTGAATCTGGTGGTGATCCGCTCTTTGAAGAAGCCAAAGCTCTAGTCATTGAAACTCAGAAAGCCAGCGCATCCATGATTCAGCGTCGTTTATCAGTTGGATTTAACCGTGCGACCCGTCTCATGGAGGAGCTTGAGATGGCAGGTGTCATTGGTCCAGCTGAAGGTACCAAACCAAGAAAAGTTTTACAACAATAAAAAAATAGCTTCTTTCCAAATTTGGAAGGAGGCTATTTTACTGGCTATTGATTGCTTTTATTTTCTGAAGTTGGAGTATTGGACTGTTTTTCATTTTCATTAGTCGATTTACTTGGAGCAGGAGTAGTAGAGTTTTGAGTTGCTGTTTGCTGCTCTTCTTTTTTCTGTTCTTCTTTTTTCTCTTCCTTGACGCTAGATTTTGGCGTTTCCTCTTGCTGTGTTTTTTCTTGAGAAGTGTTGTTTTCCTTATTGGGGCTAGTGTTTTCCTGAGGGGATTCTTTTTGAATTTCTTTGATAATTGTTGTGGTCTGGCTTGTCGTAGGTTCTTTTTTAGTATTTTTGTTATTATCCAAGGCGTTCATGATCGTGATACTTGCGGTAATTAAGCCAAGAATACTAGCGATAGTCGCAACGGTTTTTTGAAAGACTGTAAAGCCCTTTTTGATATGTTCTGTTTTTGGTTTTGAAGTTCTACGATAATTAGACATGCATTCTCTCCTTTAATTAAAATTTATTATACCTCATTTCTTTAAAAAAATCTTAAAAAAAGAGGAGATTTTTCTACACGAACTTCAGTAATTAGTTGAAATAAAATATGACTTATAATAGAATAAAATAAAGAAAGCGATTTCAAAAAGGAGGTCGTTATATGTTCGAAATTAGAAATTTGAGTCTCTCTTTTGCAGGCAGGCGGTTGCTAGAGCCAACAGATTTGATATTTGAAAGGGGAAAAGTATATACAATATATGGGAAGTCAGGCGTAGGAAAGTCTTCTTTACTGAATAAAATTGGTTTGCTCTCTGCTACGGACCCTAGTGTTTCTTATTTCTTCGATGGAAAGGAGATTGATATCGAAAATAAGAAATCAGTCTCTGTCTTTATAGCTGAAGAAGTGGCCTTTGTATTTCAGGGGCGAAATCTAATAAATGATTTGACCGTATTTGAAAATTTAAGACTAGCTTTAAACTTTTATGGCTTGAGTCCAGATGAAATAGAAAGTAAAATTGATACAGTATTGGCGGATTTACAGATTTCTTCTTTAAAGCATGCTTATCCAGAAGATTTATCCGGTGGTGAAGAACAACGAGTGGCAATCGCAAGAGCCTTAGTTACAGAAAAGACTCTCATCTTAGCTGATGAACCAACAAGTTCTTTGGATAAAGAAAATAGAGAAAAAGTCTCCGCCTTGTTAATTGATTTAGCTCACAAATATCATAAAATTGTATTGATTGTTTCGCATGATGAGGCGATGATTGCAATAGGAGATGTTCAGCTTCATTTTAAAGACCATAAATTAGTTGGGAATTGTCTTGTTTTGAATTCTGATGAAGGGATAAAGGATTCTAAGAAGTGGTCCTCCTGTTTGTCGTCTTCTCATACGAAGCTATCCGTTTTGAAACATAGAAGGCCTTTTTTACCTAGATTATTAGCGTTTTTTATCGCTCTTGTAGTTGCTATAGCAGTAACCTCTATTAACTTTCAGTCCTTATTTGCAGATAAGTATCACCAACTGGTGAACAACTCACTCGAAAATGGCTTCTTGGTGATTAATGATTCGCTTCATTTACAAACTACAAAAGTGTTGGATGATTTTCTTAGTTTTGATAAGGAGGAAATCACCTCAATTAGCACAAGTCAGAATATTCAAACCGTCAAGCCTTATATGGAGTTTCTCTCTTTGGGTATGACGTTTGATAATTCAAAAGACTATTCACAACTTCAAAAGAACTTTCAGCCAACTTTGACTATTGATGGTCAGACCAGAAGCTTGACAAGAAATTTTTCAATTCAACCCTTGTATCAGACAAATACAACACAGAGGCAGATAGAGTATTTTGATAGGAGCAATGAAAAAGGGATTTATCTATCTGAGCAATTCATTTCAGATGAAAAATTACCGAATATAGTTTCGGGAACTACCGTGACACTGACTTTTTATATTCCAATTTCTTTATATGAATCAAGTATAGAGAAAGAGGGGAATATATTGAAAGGAGATGGCGATTTATTTGTCAAAGTGGATAAAACATATCCTGTTTTAGGGATTGTTAAAAAAAGTTATCCGTTTGAATATTCCCCTTATGGGAACACCCTATTTATGAATATTGCTGAAATGGAAGAATTGCAAAATGAAGCTATTCAACAGCATCCCATGACGAAGATGGCTTTAGATGGTTTTCCTTTGAAATCATGGATGCCGAGTGCGATTCATGTGT
Source organism: uncultured Streptococcus sp. (assembly GCF_963521865.1). GTDB lineage: Bacteria > Bacillota > Bacilli > Lactobacillales > Streptococcaceae > Streptococcus. Next base: position 42,707 of record NZ_CAUQWY010000007.1, on the reverse strand, counting down.
TACTAAAGGATAGCGGTGCTATTCCTGAAGAATTGAGTAGAATAAGAGCAATCTCTTCACAAATTACTATTTTATCATCATATGAAAACTACGAAGAATTTAATAAAGGACTCACCTATATCAGGCAATTTTTAATGTTGCTATCCCTAGTCTTACTCATCCTTGTCATCGCAGTATTGTCCTTTGTTTTCTTTTTGCTCAATCGTCCTCGACGCTTTGAAGTAGGGATTTTAAAATCTTTGGGATACAGTACTCAAAATATTGTTTGGCTTTTCTTAAAAGAATTAATTGGTTATGGTAAAACGATTTCGATATTAGCAAGTTGTTTACTCGTCATTCTTTCCATTTTAGCAATGCAAGTGCTTAAATTGGAAATTTCAGATGTTTTTAAATTCTATCTAACTTCCGTTTTCACCTTAATTGGATTATCAGTCTCAGTACTGATAATAAGTGGCTTACTACCTATATACACAACTTGTAGGCAAACAGTTGTCGATACTATCCGAAAGAATGGATGAGGAGATATCATGAAACATAAGATAATGAAGAAAATAATAGTGGTAGTGTTTGCTATCCCATGGTTAACATTTTTTAGTCAAGTACATGCAGATTATGTAAGTAAGTCTAGTTCTTTAGACGGTTATAGCTTGGTAGGCTTGAATGTTCTTAATGTGACTTTTAATGCTTCTGGTAATTCTTCTGGCTATTCTGATACTTATAGTGGTAGTGTGTCAAATATGTATTTCACTGACTGGGCTTGGTTTCCTAATACGATAAGTAATCGTTCCACTTGGAAAAGTTCGATTTCATATGGTCAACGCGCAAATGGTACAGTCCATATAGGTGTAGGAGTAAATTCGCCTTGGGGAGCGGTTAATCTCTGGGGCGGACAAAATTACTTTTCTTTAGATTTTTAACAGAAATAATCAAAGTTAGATAGAATGAATAAGAATGCTCTTGATGATGGTATCAAGAGTATTTTATGTTATTCAGATTAATGCAAACATTGCCCTTTCTTGTCGCAAGCTCCGTTTCATGATACAATAGAGGGAGTGATTTTAGAAAGCGTGAGAAAACATGATTTACTTTGATAATTCGGCGACGACCAAGCCCTATCCTGAAGCCCTTGAAACCTATATGCAGGTCGCTTCAAAAATTTTAGGAAATCCATCTAGTCTCCATCGTTTGGGAGACCAGGCAACACGAATCTTAGATGCTTCTCGCCAACAGATTGCGGATTTAATCGGTAAGAAAAGCGATGAAATTTTCTTTACATCTGGTGGAACAGAAGGAGATAACTGGGTTATCAAGGGTGTTGCCTTTGAAAAAGCACAGTTTGGCAAGCACATCATCGTATCAGCCATTGAACATCCGGCAGTCAAAGAGTCAGCCCTCTGGTTGAAAAGTCAAGGGTTTGAAGTGGATTTTGCTCCAGTAGATGAGAAAGGATTTGTGGATGTTGAAGCTCTAACAGATTTGATAAGACCTGATACGACCCTCGTTTCCGTCATGGCTGTGAACAATGAAATCGGTTCTATCCAACCTATTGAGGCTATTTCAGAACTCTTGGCAGACAAGCCGACTATTTCCTTCCACGTTGATGCAGTTCAGGCACTTACTAAAATTCCGACTGAAAAATATTTGACTGATCGAGTGGATTTCGCGACTTTCTCTAGTCACAAGTTCCACGGAGTTCGAGGTGTTGGCTTTGTCTATATCAAGTCTGGCAAGAAGATTATGCCTCTTTTAACAGGTGGTGGTCAGGAGCGAGATTATCGTTCGACAACTGAAAATGTAGCAGGGATTGCAGCGACAGCCAAGGCTCTCCGTTTGTCTATGGAGAAGCTAGATTTCTTTACAAGCAAGACTGGGCAGATGAAGGCAGTGATTCGCCAAGCCCTTCTTGACTATCCAGATATTTTTGTCTTTTCAGATGAGAAAGACTTTGCCCCTCATATCCTGACTTTTGGAATCAAAGGTGTTCGTGGTGAAGTTATTGTTCACGCCTTTGAAGACTATGATATCTTCATTTCAACGACCTCTGCTTGTTCGTCCAAGGCTGGGAAACCTGCAGGTACCTTGATTGCTATGGGAGTGAATAAGGACAAGGCCCAGTCAGCAGTTCGTTTGAGTCTTGACTTAGAAAATGATATGAGTCAAGTTGAGCAATTTTTGACTAAATTAAAATTAATTTATAATCAAACTAGAAAAGTAAGGTAGGAGCATTTATGCAGTATTCAGAAATTATGATTCGCTATGGAGAATTGTCAACCAAACACAAAAATCGTATGCGTTTCATCAATAAACTTCGTAATAATATTTCAGACGTTTTGTCTATCTATCCCCAAGTTAAGGTAACCGCAGATCGCGACCGTGCCCATGCTTATCTCAATGGAGCTGATTACACCGCAGTAGCAGAATCCCTCAAACAAGTATTTGGAATTCAAAACTTCTCTCCCGTTTATAAAGTCGAAAAGTCTGTGGAAGTTCTTAAGTCTGCTGTCCAAGAGATTATGAAAGAAACTTACAAGGAAGGGATGACCTTTAAAATCACTGGTAAGCGTAGCGACCACACCTTTGAACTTGATAGTCGTGAACTCAATCAAACTCTTGGTAGTGCTGTTTTCAAGGCTATTCCAAACGTGAAAGCTCAGATGAAAAATCCAGATATTAATCTTCAGGTTGAGATTCGTGAGGAAGCGGCTTATATTTCCTATGAAACTTTTCGTGGAGCAGGAGGATTACCTGTGGGAAGTTCTGGTAAAGGCATGCTCATGTTATCAGGAGGAATTGATTCACCTGTGGCAGGTTATCTAGCTCTTAAACGAGGGGTAGATATTGAGGCGGTTCACTTTGCTAGTCCACCATATACTAGTCCAGGGGCTCTTAAAAAAGCGCAGGACTTGACTCGTAAATTGACCAAGTTTGGGGGCAATATCCAGTTTATCGAGGTGCCTTTCACAGAGATTCAAGAGGAAATCAAGGCTAAAGCGCCAGAAGCCTATCTTATGACCTTAACACGCCGTTTTATGATGCGAATTACTGATCGTATCCGTGAGGTACGAAATGGTTTAGTTATCATCAATGGGGAAAGTCTTGGTCAAGTAGCCAGCCAGACCTTGGAAAGCATGCAGACTATCAACGCTGTGACCAGCACTCCAATCATTCGTCCCGTGGTTACTATGGATAAGTTGGAAATCATTGACATCGCTCAGGCAATCGATACCTTTAATATTTCTATCCAGCCTTTTGAAGACTGCTGTACGATTTTTGCACCTGACCGTCCTAAGACCAATCCTAAGATTAAAAATGCAGAGCAGTATGAAAAACGGATGGATGTTAAGGGATTAGTCGAGCGAGCAGTGGCAGGGATTATGATTACTGAGATTACACCTCAAACTGAAAAAGATGAAGTCGATGATTTGATTGATAATCTGCTCTAATCAGAAAATCCAAAAGAATTTAGAAAAATAAATGAAAAAGTTAGTTTTTAATCCAAAAATGGAAGCAAAACTGACTTTTTTCTATAATTGTGATATAATGAGATAAAATTTTGAATATAGAGAGTTTTCTGACAATGAATCAATCCTACTTTTATTTAAAAATGAAAGAACACAAACTCAAGGTTCCTTACACTGGTAAGGAGCGTCGTGTACGTGTTCTTCTTCCTAAAGATTATGAGAAAGACACGGATTGTTCTTATCCTGTTGTTTACTTTCATGACGGGCAGAATGTTTTTTATAGCAAGGAGTCTTTCATTGGTCACTCGTGGAAGATTATCCCAGCCATCAAACGTAATCCTGATATCAGTCGCATGATTGTCGTTGCTATTGATAATGATGGTATGGGGCGGATGAATGAGTATGCGGCTTGGAAGTTCCAAGAATCTCCTATCCCAGGACAGCAATTTGGCGGTAAGGGCGTGGAGTATGCCGAGTTTGTCATGGAGGTGGTCAAGCCTTTTATCGATGAGACCTACCGTACCAAAGCTGATCGCCAGCATACGGCTATGATTGGCTCGTCACTAGGAGGCAATATTACCCAGTTTATCGGTTTGGAATACCAAGACCAAATTGGTTGTCTAGGGGTCTTTTCATCTGCCAACTGGCTTCACCAAGACGCCTTTAACCGCTATATCGAGCGCCAGAAACTATCGCCTGACCAGCGTATCTTTACCTATGTTGGAACAGAAGAAGCAGATGATACGGACAAGACCCTGATGGCTGGCAATATCAAGCAAGCCTATATCGACTCGTCGCTTCGCTATTACCATGATTTGATTGCAGGTGGAGTAGGCTTGGATAATCTTGTCTTGAAAGTTCAGTCGGGTGCCATCCATAGTGAAATTCCTTGGTCGGAAAATTTACCAGACTGTCTGAGATTTTTTGCAGAAAACTGGTAAAGTAAGAAAGGAGATAATATGCATATTGAACATCTTAGCCACTGGAGTGGTCACCTCAACCGTGAAATGTACCTCAACCGTTATGGTCATGCTGGGATTCCAGTTGTGGTCTTTGCTTCATCAGGTGGTAGCCACAACGAATACTATGATTTTGGCATGATTGATGCCTGTGCTTCCTTTATAGAGGAAGGCCGTGTCCAGTTCTTCACCCTATCTAGTGTGGATAGTGAGAGCTGGTTAGCCACTTGGAAAAATGGTCATGATCAAGCAGAGATGCACCGTGCCTACGAACGCTACGTGATTGAGGAGGCCATTCCTTTTATCAAGCATAAGACAGGTTGGTTTGATGGCATGATGACGACAGGTTGCTCGATGGGCGCCTACCATGCACTCAATTTCTTCCTCCAGCATCCAGATGTCTTTACCAAGGTGATTGCCCTCAGTGGAGTTTACGATGCACGTTTCTTTGTCGGCGATTACTACAATGATGATGCAATTTACCAAAACTCGCCAGTAGATTATATTTGGAATCAGAACGACGGCTGGTTTATTGACCGTTACCGTCAGGCAGAGATTGTGCTGTGTACGGGTCTTGGAGCCTGGGAACAAGACGGGCTACCATCCTTTTACAAGCTCAAAGAAGCCTTTGACCAGAAACAAATCCCAGCCTGGTTTGCTGAATGGGGACACGATGTCGCCCACGACTGGGAATGGTGGCGCAAACAAATGCCTTATTTCCTCGGAAATCTCTATTTATAAAAGGAGTTACCTATGAATTACCTTGTTATTTCTCCCTACTATCCACAAAACTTTCAACAGTTTACCATTGAGCTAGCTAATAAAGGCATCACAGTCTTGGGAATTGGTCAAGAACCATACGAGCAATTGGATGAGCCTTTACGCAATAGCCTGACCGAGTATTTCCGTGTAGATAATCTTGAGAATATAGATGAAGTCAAACGTGCAGTTGCTTTTCTGTTCTACAAACATGGCCCAATTGACCGCATCGAGTCCCATAATGAATACTGGCTAGAGCTGGACGCAACACTCAGAGAACAATTCAATGTTTTTGGTGCCAAACCAGAGGATCTCAAAAAGACGAAATTTAAGTCTGAAATGAAGAAGCTTTTCAAAAAAGCAGGTGTCCCTGTGGTGCCTGGAGCTGTTATCAAGACGGAAGCAGATGTGGATCAAGCAGTGAATGAAATCGGCCTTCCAATGATTGCAAAACCTGATAATGGAGTGGGAGCAGCCGCGACCTTTAAGCTTGAAACAGAAGACGATATCAATCACTTCAAGCAAGAATGGGACCATTCGACCCTTTATTTCTTTGAAAAATTTGTCACTTCCAGCGAAATTTGCACCTTTGATGGTCTAGTGGACAAGTATGGAAAGATTGTCTTCTCAACAACCTTTGACTACGCCTATACACCGCTTGATCTCATGATTTACAAGATGGACAATTCTTATTACGTTCTCAAGGATATGGATCCTAAATTACGTAAATATGGTGAGGCAATTGTCAAGGAATTTGGCATGAAAGAACGGTTCTTCCATATTGAGTTCTTCCGTGAAGGGGATGATTACATCGCCATCGAGTACAATAACCGCCCTGCAGGTGGTTTCACCATTGATGTTTATAACTTTGCTCATTCCTTGGACCTCTATCGTGGCTATGCAGCTATTGTCGCAGGAGAAGAGTTCCCAGTTTCAGAGTTTGAAGCTCAATATTGTTTGGCTACTTCTCGACGTGCAAATGCTCACTATGTTTATTCAGAAGAGGACTTACTTGCCAAATATAGTCAGCAGTTCAAGGTTAAAAAAATCATGCCAGAGGCCTTCGCGGAACTTCAAGGAGATTACCTGTATATGCTGACAACTCCGAGTCGACAAGAAATGGATCAGATGATTGCAGATTTCGGACAACGTCAGTCTTAAGAGACTATAGGGTTAAGGAGAATAACTTTCTTAATCCTTTTGTTTTGTCTGATAAAAAATAAGAGCATCCTAACAAAGTAGCTATCATAAGATTCGCTTGGAAATTATAGTGAACTGAATCTGAAGTAGTAGACTGTAGTTCCTAAAGCATTGTTGGAACTTAGTTTGAGTTTCCTAATCAATTTGTTTAGTTTTTTAAATTATGTGACTATTAGTCACATAATAATAAGGCTGATAGTATTAATTTCACTATCAGCCTTACAGATTATTTAACGTTTCAGAAAAACTATAATGTCAAGATTAACTAAACAGTATCTAATTCCTTCAAATAATTTTCTATCTTCATCAACATTAAAGGATTGTTATAAATCTTACATAACTCTTTTGCTTCTATATAATAATTTTTGACTTGTTCTTTGTCTAGAAATTTGGCTCCAGCATTTCCTACAAGAATAAGTAGAGGAGCCAGTTGGTAGCTTGTCTGTCTTTGTTTACAGAGTTCAATCGTCTCAAGAGCTTCTTGGATGGCTTCGTTATATTTTTCCTTTGACACTAGGTAGTGAGCGTAGTTGTAACGAACTCTGATGTAGCCAAATAAAAACTCTTGATGCTCAAAATTTTTTGTCTGATATAACTCCATTAAATGAGAGTAGTTTGCTTCATATTCTTGTTCACGACCCACTAAGGAATAGAAATTAGATAGAGTATTCAATGCCTTTAAATAAATCAGAGTATTTGAGGAGACTTTTAATAATATATTTTCCAATGAAGAAATAGCCTCACACTTACTGTCATATTGATAGAAGTCAATAATAGCTTTAATCCATTCAAGGTAAGTTCGGTCTTCTAGTGTTAGAAAAGTACTTCGTTCAATCTCTATTCTATAAATATATTCCAAATTGTCATAATTTCTGTCATCTAATAGTCGAGCAGATAATTGCTTGAAATTAGAGAGGTTAGATTTAATTTCAATTTGTTCATTGAAAAAATAATCTAATGGTACTTCAAGTCGTTGTGAGAGTTTGAACAAAAGGTCTGCGGAGGGAATGAAATGTCCTCTCTCAATTTTACTAATCTGGCTTTGTTCACAAATTCCTTCTGCAAGAGTTTGTTGGGAGAGACCTAACTCTTTTCTTTTCAATCTGAATTTCTCTGCGAGTGTATTCATTAAAGATAATAAACCTTCCTATTTGCTTAATTTCATTATAAAATTTTTAGTTCAAAATAGCAAGTTAAAGAAATAAATAATTCTTTATGGCAATAAAAAAACAAAAAAGTCAAAAATTACATAAAAATGCTTGGCTAAATAAAATATATCTGTTAAAATAAAAACAAGGAAACAGAAAGGGGTTTCATTGCATGAGAAAAAAACGTGGAATTAAAAAAATAGTTATATTTGTATTACTAAGTGTTCTTGCATTTGGTAATACAATTCCCTATCAACAGTTTGTTCAGAAGAATAGACAAATGGAAGTTCGAGTACAAGCACAAAAAAAATCGAATGGACTTGATGTTGGAAAGGCAGATTAAAGAATAATGGAATAGAATTAGTCTCTAGTATATTCGCTTTTATTATTCATTAAAAATTGTAGGGGCAAGTTTGAAAAAAATAAAAATTAGTTGATTGCTTATCTCTCCAAATTTTGGGTATCCTAATAGGATAAATAATTTTTAACACGAGGGGTCTCCCTTCACCAAATTTGAGTCTGCCTATCCCTTGACTATTCTTTCCCTTCACAAACGAGTCGCTTATTCAATTATAAGTTTACGTGCTCCTAGTCACAGTTCTTGTGCTTGATGGAAAGAATGACACCTATAAAAATGCGAGGTAGTGGCTATACCACTCACTTATTCACCTCCCCGTGATTTGTAGTAGTGATAGGCTCTTTCACTATTATTATAAAACAAAATAAAGAGCACAACACTTTTTCATTTTGTGTTATGCCTTGAGTGAAACGAAAGGAATTAATTATAAAAATGAAGAAAACATTTTATCGCAAATTCGGTATTTCAATTATTGCTAGTATTTTATTGGCTACTCAGCTATCTACAGTATCTGCTTTGACTGTTATTTCTAATACAGGTGAAGAATATGAGGTAAGTGAAACTTTACAAGAGAGTCCAGGAAGTAATAATTTTTCCCTTCCAGATATTTCACCGACTTACGGTCAATTTTTTACAAGTCAGCCGGAAGCAATTATTGGGAGTAATGACTTAGTTTCTATTGAGAATACTTTACAATATCCTTATTCTACATCAGTCTATGTAGAGTCTGTATTTCATGGTGTAGAAAATGGTAAAAACAAAACTTATAGGGGGAGTGCTAATTTTATAAAGGACAATATTCTTATTACTGCAGCTCATAATATCTATAAACATGAGTTTGGAAAAGATGCTGAAGAATTATATGTTACTCCTGCTGCCACACCCAATAATGCTCCATTTGGTACAGTAAAAGTAAAGAAATATTACTATCTAAAAAATTATGTGTCAGACAATCCAAGTACGCATTCAAAGAATGATTTAGCGTTATTAGTTTTAGAAGAGCCTATTGGGACTAAAACAGGGACACTTGGTCTCTCATCTTTATCTACAAATCTTTCTGGTTTGAATGTAACTGTTACAGGTTATTCAGCGCTCTCTGAAGCTGTACAGATGTATACAGATACTAGAAACGTAATACGTGATACAGGGGATTTCTTATATTATGATGTAGATACATATGGTGGCGCTAGTGGTGCTGCTGTCTATGATGCTTCACATCGTGTCGTAGGTGTACACATAGGAAATGAATCAAGAGGATCAGATATTGTTAATTTGGCAGTAAAATTAAATGAACAAAACCTATCCTTTATTTATTCCATCCTTGAGGGACATTCTATTGATGGTTGGAAATTGATTAGTGGTACGTGGTATTACTATAAGAATAGTACGAAACAAACAGGTTGGCAAAGTATAAATGGCAAATGGTATTATCTTGAAACCTCTGGTTCAATGTCCACAGGTTGGAAATATGTACGAGGAAGATGGTATTATTTAGATAAGACCAATGGTGATATGAAGACTGGTTGGTATAAAGATGGTTCAACGTGGTACTATCTAGATCCTACTAATGGAGATATGAAGACAGGTTGGATAAAAGTAGGAGGAAACTGGTATTATCTCAATTCCTCTGGAGCAATGGTTACAGGTAGCCAAACTATCGATGGTAAAGTTTATAATTTCGCTTCATCTGGTGAGTGGATTTAATATTGGAGGTATATATAAATGAAACTTTTGAAAAAAACTATGCAAGTTGGACTAACAGCAATTTTCTTTGGTTTGCTAGCTACCAATACAGTATTTGCAGATGATTCTGAAGGTTGGCAATTTGTCCAAGAAAATGGTAGAACCTACTACAAGAAGGGTGACATCAAAGAAACCGACTGGCGAGTGATTGATGGCAAGACCTATTATTTTGATTATAATGGTGAAATGGTTGTTGGTTGGCAATACATTCCAATGCCAGTTAAAGGATATACAATTGGTCCTTACCCTAATGGCATAAGATTAGAAGGTTCCCCAATGCCAGAATGGTACTACTTTGACAAAAATGGAGTGCTACAAGAGTTTGTTGGTTGGAAAGCATTAGAGGTTAAAACTAAAGACAGTGTTGGAAGAAAGTATGGGGAAAAACGTACAAAACCGGAAGATAAAGAAGAGAAGAGTTTTTACACGAACTATTACTTTAATCAAAATCATTCTTTAGAGACAGGTTGGCTTTATGACCAGTCTAATTGGTATTATCTAGCTAAAACGGAAATTAATGGAGAAAACTATATTGGTGGTGAAAGACGTGCAGGTTGGATAAATGATGGTTCAGCTTGGTACTATCTAGATTCAGAAACTGGTATCATGCAAACTGGTTGGAAGGAACTTGGCAATAAGTGGTACTACCTCCGTTCATCAGGAGTGATGGCGACTAGCTGGTATCAAGATGGTTCAACGTGGTATTATCTAGATGCTCAAAACGGTGATATGAAGACTGGTTGGGCTAATGTTGGTAATAAATGGTACTATCTTCGTTCATCAGGTGCAATGTCCACAGGTTGGGTGAAAGATGGTTCAATATGGTACTATCTAAATGTAAGTAATGGAGATATGAAAACAGGCTGGTTCCAAGTCAATGGTAAATGGTACTATGCGTATGGTTCAGGTGCTCTAGCTGTTAATACCACAGTAGATGGTTACTACGTAAACTATAATGGTGAGTGGGTTAAGTAACGAATGCTAATCGTAACTGTAGTTGATACTTAACTTAGTAAAAAGGGCTTTTTTCTACCATTTGTCAACTCTATCAATTTTTAAGAATTAAATGAGTCAAGACAGTAGTTATTCAGTATATTTATCTACTGTAGTAGGTTGAAGAAAAGCTAAGAATGAGAAAGAGTCTGGGACAAAAGTCTAACCTTAAATATAAAAAGCGAACAAAACAAGTTATCTGACAATCAGAATCCTGTCTTGTTCGCTTTTTTGTCTAATCTATCGATTTTAAAAATTTATAATAAAGAATTCCTAAAATCAAAATCTTTTTGTCTCAGCCTCTTTCTTTATTATGTGACTAATAGTCACATAATAAAACCGCTTTCTCATATAATCTTTTTGAAAACCTGTTGCTAAAAGAAATAAAAATTGATAGAATAAGGATTGTCTAAAAAATTTTAAGGAGAATCTATCAAATGGATTTCACATGGGCAATTAAATATGCCACTGAATTTTTGGCTACTGCTCTTTTGATCATTCTTGGAAATGGTGCAGTTGCCAACGTTGAACTTAAAGGTACGAAAGGTCACCAAAGTGGCTGGATCGTTATCGCTGTTGGTTACGGTATGGGGGTTATGATTCCTGCCTTGATGTTTGGTAACGTATCTGGAAACCACATCAACCCAGCCTTCACTCTTGGACTTGCAGTAAGCGGTCTCTTCCCTTGGGCACAAGTTGCGCCTTACATCATTGCACAAGTTTTGGGTGCTATCTTTGGTCAAGCCTTGGTTGTGGCAACACACTGCCCATACTACTTGAAAACTGAAAATCCAAACAACATCTTGGGTACTTTCTCAACCATTTCAAGTTTGGATAATGGTACAAAAGAATCACGCTTTGCAGCAACTATTAATGGTATTGTAAACGAGTTTGTTGGTTCATTTGTTCTTTTCTTTGCAGCCCTTGGTTTGACTAAAAACTTCTTTGGTGCTGAATTAGTATCAAAAGCACAAGCGGCTATTAATGCTCAAGTTACACAAGCAACTACTCAAGGTCAAACTATTCCTCAAGAACAAGTAACAGCAGCACTTGACCAAGCTAAAGAACAAGTAGCACCATTTATGACATCTGGTCTTGGAATTGCTCACTTGGCACTTGGTTTCCTCGTTATGGCCTTGGTAACATCACTTGGTGGACCTACAGGACCTGCCTTGAACCCTGCGCGTGACTTTGGCCCACGCCTCCTTCATGCTTTCCTTCCAAAATCAGTTCTTGGTGAGCACAAAGGGGATTCAAAATGGTGGTATTCTTGGGTACCAGTAGTAGCACCTATCGCAGCAGCAATTGCGGCAGTAGCTATCTTCAAATTCCTTTACCTATAAGAAATTGAAACCGAGGAAAGCCTCGGTTTTTTAGATGAAATTTTTATGAAAAATCGGTAAATTTGAGCATAATATCTTGTAAAAAATTCTAAAATCCTATAAAATAAAAAGCGGTGGAGGAGTTTATGAATGTAAATCAGATTGTACGGATTATTCCTACTTTAAAAGTTAATAATAGAAAATTAAATGAAACATTTTATATTGAAACCCTTGGCATGAAGGCCTTGTTAGAAGAGTCGGCCTTTCTGTCACTAGGGGATCAAACAGGTCTAGAAAAGCTGGTTTTAGAAGAAGCTCCAAGTATGCGTACTCGTAAAGTAGAGGGACGAAAGAAGCTGGCTAGATTGATTGTTAAGGTGGAAAATCCTTTGGAAATCGAAGGACTCTTATCTAAAACAGATTCGATTCATCGATTATATAAAGGTCAAAATGGCTACGCTTTTGAAATTTACTCGCCAGAAGATGATTTGATTTTGATTCATGCGGAAGATGATAGAGCAAGTCTAGTAGAAGTAGGAGAAAAGCCTGAATTCCAAACAGATTTGGAATCAATTTCTTTAAGTAAATTTGAGATTTCTATGGAATTACATCTCCCAACTGATATTGAAAGTTTCTTGGAAGTATCTGAAGTTGGGGCATCACTTGATTTTATCCCAGCTCAGGGGCAGGATTTGACTGTGGACAATACAGTTACTTGGGATTTGTCTATGCTCAAGTTCTTGGTCAATGAACTAGATATAGCAAGTCTGTGCCAGAAGTTTGAGTCTACCGAATATTTTATTCCTAAGTCTGAAAAATTCTTCCTTGGTAAAGATAGAAATAATGTTGAATTGTGGTTTGAAGAAGTATGAAGTGGACCAAGATTATTAAAAAAATAGAAGAACAAATCGAGGCAGGGATTTATCCTGGAGCCTCTTTTGCGTATTTTAAGGATAACCAATGGACGGAGTTCTATTTAGGCCAGAGTGACCCAGAACATGGCTTGCAGACTGAGGCAGGACTAGTTTATGACCTAGCCAGTGTCAGCAAGGTTGTTGGGGTTGGCACCGTTTTTACCTTCTTGTGGGAAAACGGTCAATTAGATATTGACAGACCAGTAACCGACTTTTTAGCTGATAGTGATTATCCAGACATCACTATTCGCCAGCTCTTGACTCACGCTACAGATCTTGATCCGTTTATTCCCAATCGTGATCTTTTAACAGCCTCAGAATTAAAGGAAGCGATGTTTCATCTCAACAGACGAAGTCAGCCAGCCTTTCTTTATTCGGATGTCCATTTTTTGCTGTTAGGTTTTATCTTGGAAAGAATCTTTAATCAAGACTTGGATGTGATTTTACAGGAGCAAGTTTTTAATCCTTGGAGAATGACGGAAACCCAATTTGGACCTGTTGAGCTTGCTGTTCCAACAGTTAGAGGTGTCGAGGCAGGTATGGTACATGATCCCAAGGCTCGTCTCCTGGGTAGACATGCTGGTAGTGCTGGTTTGTTTTCGACTGTAAAGGATTTACAAATCTTTTTAGAACACTATTTAGCAGATGATTTTGCAAGAGATTTGAGTCAAAATTTTTCTCCTTTGGATGACAAGGAACGTTCTTTAGCATGGAATTTGGAGGGAGAATGGCTAGACCATACGGGCTATACGGGTACCTTTATCATGTGGAATCGTCAGAAGCAAGAAGCGGCTATTTTCCTATCGAATCGTACCTATGAAAAGGATGAGAGGGCTCAGTGGATTGTAGACCGCAATCAAGTGATGGACTTGATTCGCAAAGAAGAGTAAGGAGAGACATGTCAAACGGTTTAAAAGGGACTCTATTAACAGTTGTGGCTGGTATTGCTTGGGGCTTGTCAGGAACGAGTGGCCAATACCTGATGGCACATGGAATTTCGTCTCTGGTTTTAACTAACTTACGACTTTTAATCGCTGGTGGGATTCTCATGGTCGTGGCTTATGCTACTGCAAAGGATAGAATGCTGGCCTTTTTAAAGGATAGAAAAAGTTTGCTGTCTCTTCTCATTTTTGCTCTGATTGGCCTCTTCCTCAATCAATTTGCCTATCTAACTGCTATTCAGCAGACCAATGCAGGTACCGCGACAGTGCTTCAGTATGTTTGTCCTGTCGGGATTTTGATTTATAGCTGTATCAAGGATAAGGTGGCGCCGACTCTGGCAGAGATTGTTTCCATCATATTAGCCATTGGAGGGACCTTCCTGATCGCAACACATGGGCAGTTGGACCAGTTATCTATTACACCTTCTGGCTTATTCTGGGGGCTCTTTTCTGCTCTGACTTACGCCCTGTATATCATTTTACCCATAGCCTTGATTAAGAAGTGGGGGAGTAGTTTGGTCATTGGTGTGGGAATGGTCATAGCAGGTTTGGTCGCCCTTCCTTTTACAGGAGTTCTACAGACTGCTATCCCAACTAGTCTTGATTTTCTCCTTGCATTTGCGGGTATTATTCTTATCGGGACTGTCTTTGCCTATACAGCCTTTCTAAAAGGAGCCAGTCTGATTGGGCCGGTTAAGTCAAGTTTGTTGGCTTCAATTGAGCCAATTTCGGCTGTTTTCTTTGCCTTCCTAATCATGAATGAACAATTTTATCCCATTGATTTTCTTGGTATGGCAATGATATTGTTTGCTGTAACTTTGATTTCTTTGAAAGATTTACTCTTAGAAAAATAAAAGCCTCTTTGTCTGTGACAGAGAGGTTTTGCCTAGTAGTCTAATTGTTTTCAAGATAAAATTCAAAGCGTTCGCCTACATATTGACTTTTTACGTATTCAAAAGCAGTACCATCTTCTAAGTAGGAAACCTGAGTTAAACCAAGAATAGCATGTCCTTTTTCAACTTCCAAATAGTGAGCAATTTTTTCTTTAGCGAGGCGAGCATAAATAGTCTGCTGTGATTTACCGATGCGGTAGCCATATTTTTGCAAGGTTTGGAAGAAATGACTGGTGATTTCTTCTTTTTTAAAGTTCTTAATGAATTTTTCAGGAATAGAAGCAACTTCATAAACCAGAGGAACATTGTCGGCATAGCGAACACGTTCCATTCGGATAATGTTTTCGGTTGGAGAAATTCCTAACTTGGCAACTTCCTGCTCATTGGGAATGGTTTTTCTGTAGGAAATGAGTTGACTAGAGGGTACTTTGCCTTGAGACTTAACAATTTCAGTAAAACTGGTTGTCCCTCGCATCTTTTCTTGTACCCGAGTACTGGAAACAAAGGTGCCGCTTCCAACACGACGCTCTAAAACGCCTTCTTCGACTAATAGAGATACGGCTTGGCGGAGGGTCATACGACTGACCTCAAACTGCTCTGCTAAATCTCTTTCACTGGGAAGTCTCTCCCCAATAGCCCAACGGTGCTCGTCAATATCCTTTTTAATCTGATCATGGATTTTCATATAAGCAGGTAGCATATTTTTCACTTCATTTCTATCTTTTCTCTATTGTACCCCAATAAACAAGAAAAAGTCAATCTTCGCCTTGTTTATACTCTTCGAAAATCTCTTCAAACCACGTCAGCTCTATCTGCAACCTCAAAACAGTGTTTTGAGCAACCTGCGGCTAGCTTCCTAGTTTGCTCTTTGATTTTCATTGAGTATTAGTTGGTAATTCGCCCTTATTTGTGATAGAATATTGGAAAAAGATATTTCTTTTGAGAAAGGAAAAAGATGAGCAACATATCAACTGATTTGCAAGATGTAGAAAAAATCATCGTATTGGACTATGGTAGCCAATACAACCAGCTGATTTCACGCCGTATCCGTGAGATTGGTGTTTTTTCAGAACTAAAAAGCCATAAAATTTCAGCTGCTGAAGTTCGTGAAATCAATCCTGTAGGAATCATCCTTTCAGGTGGTCCAAACTCTGTATACGAAGATGGTTCATTTGATATTGACCCAGAAATCTTCGAACTTGGAATTCCAATTTTGGGAATCTGTTACGGTATGCAGTTATTAACCCATAAACTTGGAGGAAAAGTTGTTCCTGCAGGTGATGCTGGAAATCGTGAATACGGTCAATCAACTCTTACACACACACCATCAGCTCTTTTTGAATCAACACCTGATGAACAGACTGTTTTGATGAGCCATGGTGATGCAGTTACTGAGATTCCTGCTGACTTTGTTCGTACTGGAACTTCAGCTGACTGCCCTTATGCAGCCATTGAAAACCCTGATAAACATATTTACGGTATCCAATTCCACCCAGAAGTTCGTCATTCTGTATACGGAAATGATATCCTTCGTAACTTTGCTCTTAACATCTGTAAGGCTAAAGGCGACTGGTCAATGGATAACTTCATTGATATGCAGATCCAAAAAATTCGTGAAACAGTCGGTGATAAACGTGTCCTTCTTGGTCTTTCAGGTGGGGTTGACTCATCTGTCGTTGGAGTTCTTCTCCAAAAGGCTATTGGCGATCAATTAATCTGTATCTTCGTGGATCATGGTCTTCTTCGTAAAGGAGAAGCGGACCAAGTTATGGACATGCTTGGTGGTAAGTTTGGTTTGAATATTGTCAAAGCAGACGCTGCTAAACGTTTCCTTGACAAACTTGCTGGCGTTTCTGACCCTGAACAAAAACGTAAAATCATCGGTAATGAATTTGTGTATGTATTTGATGACGAAGCAAGCAAGCTCAAAGATGTGAAATTCCTTGCTCAAGGTACCTTATATACAGACGTTATCGAGTCTGGTACAGATACAGCTCAAACTATCAAGTCACACCACAACGTGGGTGGTCTTCCAGAAGACATGCAATTTGAACTGATTGAACCACTCAACACTCTTTATAAAGACGAAGTTCGTGCCCTTGGTACAGAGCTTGGTATGCCAGACCATATCGTATGGCGCCAACCATTCCCAGGACCAGGTCTTGCTATCCGTGTTATGGGTGAAATCACTGAAGAGAAACTGGAAACCGTTCGTGAGTCAGATGCTATCCTTCGTGAGGAGATTGCCAAAGCTGGCCTTGACCGCGATATCTGGCAATACTTCACAGTGAATACAGGTGTTCGTTCAGTTGGGGTTATGGGTGACGGTCGTACGTACGACTACACAATCGCAATCCGTGCCATCACCTCTATCGATGGTATGACTGCTGACTTTGCCAAAATTCCTTGGGATGTCCTTCAAAAAATCTCAGTACGTATCGTAAACGAAGTGGATCACGTTAACCGTATCGTCTACGATATTACAAGTAAACCACCTGCAACCGTTGAATGGGAATAATCATTTAAGGACTCATTTATGTAGTTTAACTAGCCAGTATCTTTGGATACTGGTTTTTACTTTTCTAGACTTTTTGACTACCTGTTCAAACTGTGTTAATTTTCGACAGTTTATCAGTCATGATGTACAGCTTAAAAGATTAGAATTGTCAAAACAATCTGTCTAGGCTTGATTTTATCACTTATTTACTATAAAATGAGAAGGAAAAACGTCAAACTTTTATATTGCAAATAGGAGAAAACATGACAAAAACATTAAAACGTCCTGAGGTTTTATCACCTGCAGGGACTTTAGAGAAGCTAAAAGTAGCTGTTCAGTATGGGGCAGATGCTGTCTTTATCGGTGGTCAGGCCTATGGTCTTCGTAGCCGTGCAGGTAACTTTACCTTTGAACAGATGGAAGAAGGCGTGCAGTTTGCAGCCAAGTATGGTGCCAAGGTTTATGTGGCTGCCAACATGGTGATGCACGAAGGGAATGAAGAGGGAGCTGGTGAGTGGTTCCGTAAACTGCGTGATATCGGCATTGCAGCAGTTATCGTGTCTGACCCAGCCTTGATTATGATTGCAGCGACTGAAGCACCAGGTCTTGAAATCCACCTCTCTACCCAAGCAAGTGCGACTAACTATGAAACTCTTGAGTTCTGGAAAGAGCTAGGCTTAACTCGTGTCGTTTTGGCGCGTGAGGTTTCAATGGAAGAACTAGCTGAAATTCGCAAACGCACAGATGTTGAGATTGAAGCCTTTGTCCACGGAGCCATGTGTATTTCTTACTCTGGTCGTTGTACCCTTTCTAACCACATGAGTATGCGTGATGCCAACCGTGGTGGATGCTCTCAGTCTTGCCGTTGGAAGTACGACCTTTACGATATGCCATTTGGGAAAGAACGCAAGAGTTTGAAGGGTGAAATTCCTGAAGAATTTTCAATGTCAGCCGTTGATATGTCTATGATTGACCATATTCCAGATATGATTGAAAATGGAGTGGACAGTCTTAAGATTGAAGGACGTATGAAGTCTATTCACTATGTATCAACAGTGACCAACTGCTACAAGGCAGCTGTGGATGCATATCTTGAAAGTCCTGAAAAGTTTGAAGCAATCAAACAAGACTTGGTGGACGAGATGTGGAAGGTTGCCCAACGTGAATTAGCAACAGGTTTCTACTACGGTACACCATCTGAAAATGAGCAGCTGTTCGGTGCTCGTCGTAAAATTCCTGAGTACAAGTTTGTCGCTGAAGTGGTTTCTTATGATGATGCGACACAAACAGCAACCATTCGTCAACGGAACGTTATTAACGAAGGTGACCAAGTTGAGTTTTATGGCCCAGGTTTCCGTCATTTTGAAACTTACATCGAAGATTTGCACGATGCTAAAGGAAATAAGATTGACCGCGCTCCAAATCCAATGGAACTATTGACTATTAAGGTGCCTCAACCTGTTCAAGCAGGAGACATGGTTCGAGCTCTTAAAGAGGGACTCATCAATCTCTATAAAGAAGACGGAACCAGTGTCACAGTTCGAGCTTAAGAAAGGAACAGGAAATGACAGAGGCACAGGGTTTCTTAGTAGATAAGCAAACAAGATGTATTCATTATCATAGCAAATTGGATATTATTGCTTTACAATGCTATGACTGTAAAAAGTACTATGCTTGTTATCGGTGTCATGATTCATTAGAAAATCACCCTTTTGAGCCCTATCCCTTATCTTTGACACAGGATAAGCCTATTTTATGTGGTGTTTGTTTAAAACTACTGACATATAAGCAATATAAAGAAAGCTTAAGTTGCCCCTTTTGTTTTTCTCGCTTTAATCCAGGTTGCCAAAATCATAAGGAATGCTATTTTAAATAGCAAATCATCTAGTTTTGAAGTGGGGGAAAACTCAACTCCAAGAGAAAATGAAGTAAATATTCCTATAATAAACCGTATAGTATCAAGTTTTTCAATACTTTATACTATACAGTTTTTTGATTTTCCAGCTTTTTCACCCAGCCTCTTTTCAGCATTTTTCAGAAAGGTCTCGATAATAGTTGGATTTATTACAAGTTTTTTACAAAGTTTTCTATATAATAGACTCAAAAATAGTAATATTGTAAATAATTTTCATTAAACGCTTTCAACGTTATAAAAAAGTTGACAAATCCAATTTTTAGGACTAAACTAAGTAAGTAAATTTTAATTAAAAGGAGAATTCGTCATGAATTTAACATTTTTTGGTCTATGTCTTGCCTGTATGGGTGTGTCTCTTGGTGAGGGTATGTTGATGAATGGTTTGTTGAAATCAGTAGCTCGCCAACCAGATATTATCGCTGAGTTTCGTAGCTTGATGTTTTTAGGGGTTGCCTTTATTGAAGGAACTTTCTTCGTAACTCTTGTCTTCTCATTTATTATTAAATAACGAAATATAAATTGGAGAAGGGAGAATGTTAGATGGAAGAAAGTATCAATCCAACCATCAATATTGGTCCTGTTACCTTTGATTTAACTTTGACAGCCTTGACTTTGCTGTCTGTGTTTCTGATTTTTGCATTTATCTATTGGGCAAGTCGTAATATGACATTGAAACCCAAAGGTAAACAAAATGTACTAGAGTATCTCTATGATTTTGTAATTGGATTTACAGAACCTAACCTTGGTTCCCACTACATGAAAGATTACTCACTCTTTTACTTATGCTTATTTCTTTTTATGGTTATCGCCAATAATCTTGGTTTGATGGCTAAACTTCAAACAACAGATGGGACAAATCTTTGGACATCGCCAACTGCAAATCTTTCATTTGACCTTGTCTTGTCTTTCTGTATTATTGTGATGGCGCACATTGAGGGGATTCGTCGTCGTGGGATTAAACAATACCTAAAAGGTTTTGTAACTCCTGCATTTATGACACCGATGAATCTACTTGAAGAGGTCACGAATTTCCTTTCTCTTGCTTTGCGGATTTTTGGGAATATCTTTGCAGGTGAAGTAATGACAAGCTTGCTTCTTTTACTTTCACATCAGGCTATTTTTTGGTATCCAATCGCATTTGGGACAAACTTAGTTTGGACTGCATTTTCCGTGTTCATTTCTTGTGTACAGGCCTATGTCTTTACACTATTATCCTCTATGTACCTAGGAAATAAAATTAATGATGAAGAGTAGAAAGGAGTAACTGATGCACGTAACAGTAGGTGAATTAATTGGTAATTTTATTTTAATCGCTGGCTCTTTTATCCTTTTGCTAGTCTTGATTAAAAAATTTGCATGGTCTAATATTACAGGCATTTTCGAAGAAAGAGCTGAAAAAATTGCTTCAGATATTGACAGAGCTGAAGAAGCACGTCAAAAAGCGGAAGTATTGGCTCAAAAACGCGAAGATGAATTGGCTGGTAGCCGTAAAGAAGCTAAGACAATCATTGAGAATGCGAAAGAAACAGCTGAGAAAAGTAAGGCTAGTATTTTAGCAGATGCTAAACTAGAAGCAGGACGCTTAAAAGAAAAAGCAAACCAAGAAATTGCTCAAAACAAAGCTGAAGCTTTACAAAGCGTTAAGGGTGAGGTAGCAGATTTGACAATCAGCTTGGCTGGTAAAATCATCTCACAAAACCTTGATGGTCATGCCCATAAAGAACTCATTGATCAGTATATCGTTCAGCTAGGAGAAGCTTAATGGACAAGAAAACAGTAAAGGTAATTGAAAAATACAGCATGCCTTTTGTCCAATTGGTACTTGAAAAAGGAGAAGAAGACCGTATTTTTTCAGACTTGACTCAAATCAAGCAAGTTGCTGAAGAAACAGGTTTACCTTCTTTTTTAAAAAAAGTGGCAGTAGACGAGTCTGACAAGGAAAAAATAATTGCTTTCTTCCAAGACTCTGTGTCACCTTTATTGCAAAACTTGATCCAGGTTCTGGCATACAATCACAGAGCAAATCTTTTTTATGATGTGCTTGTAGATTGTTTGAACCGACTTGAAAAAGAAACAAATCGATTTGAAGTGACGATTACTTCTGCTCATCCTTTAACAGATGAACAGAAGAGTCGCTTGCTCCCTTTGATTGAGAAAAAAATGTCTCTGAAAGTAAGGAGTGTAAAAGAACAAATCGATGAAAGTCTCATTGGTGGTTTTGTCATTTTTGCCAATCACAAGACAATTGATGTGAGTATTAAACAACAACTTAAAGTTGTTAAAGAAAATTTGAAATAGAAAGTGGTGTTCTTTTGGCAATTAACGCACAAGAAATCAGCGCTTTAATTAAGCAACAAATTGAAAATTTCAAACCCAATTTTGATGTGACTGAAACAGGTGTTGTAACCTATATCGGGGACGGTATCGCGCGTGCTCACGGCCTTGAAAATGCCATGAGTGGAGAGTTGTTGATTTTTGAAAATGGCTCTTATGGTATGGCTCAAAACTTGGAGTCAACAGACGTTGGTATTATCATCCTAGGTGACTTTACAGATATCCGTGAAGGCGATACAATCCGCCGTACAGGGAAAATCATGGAAGTCCCAGTAGGTGAAAGTCTGATTGGTCGTGTTGTGGATCCACTCGGTCGTCCAGTTGACGGTCTTGGAGAAATCCACACTGATAAAACTCGTCCAGTAGAAGCGCCAGCTCCTGGTGTTATGCAACGTAAGTCTGTATCAGAACCATTGCAAACTGGTTTGAAAGCTATTGACGCCCTTGTACCGATTGGTCGTGGTCAACGTGAGTTGATTATCGGTGACCGTCAGACAGGGAAAACAACCATTGCGATTGATACAATCTTGAACCAAAAAGGTCAAGATATGATCTGTATCTACGTAGCGATTGGACAAAAAGAATCAACAGTTCGTACTCAAGTAGAAACACTACGTCAGTACGGTGCCTTGGACTACACAATCGTTGTAACAGCCTCTGCTTCACAACCATCTCCATTGCTTTTCCTAGCTCCTTATGCTGGGGTTGCCATGGCGGAAGAATTTATGTACCAAGGTAAGCATGTTTTGATTGTTTATGATGATCTTTCAAAACAAGCGGTAGCTTATCGTGAACTCTCTCTCTTGCTTCGTCGTCCTCCAGGTCGTGAAGCCTTCCCAGGGGATGTTTTCTACCTTCACAGCCGTTTGCTTGAGCGCTCAGCTAAAGTTTCTGATGAACTTGGGGGTGGATCAATTACAGCCCTACCATTTATCGAGACACAAGCAGGAGATATCTCAGCCTATATTGCAACCAACGTGATTTCAATCACTGATGGACAAATCTTCCTTGGTGATGGTCTCTTCAATGCGGGTATTCGTCCAGCCATCGATGCGGGTTCATCTGTATCTCGTGTAGGTGGTTCTGCACAAATCAAAGCCATGAAGAAGGTTGCCGGTACTCTTCGTATCGACCTTGCTTCATACCGTGAGTTGGAAGCCTTCACTAAGTTTGGTTCTGACTTGGATGCGGCAACACAAGCTAAGTTGAATCGTGGACGTCGTACCGTTGAGGTCTTGAAACAACCTGTTCACAAACCATTACCTGTTGAGAAACAAGTAACCATTCTTTATGCTTTGACACATGGTTTCTTGGATACTGTTCCAGTAGATGACATTGTTCGTTTCGAGGAAGAGTTCCATGCCTTCTTTGACGCTCAACATCCAGAGATTTTGGAAACCATTCGTGATACAAAAGACTTGCCAGAAGAAGCAGTCTTGGATGCTGCGATTACAGAGTTTCTCAATCAAACCAGCTTCCAATAAGAATAGAGGTGTCAGATGGCAGTATCTCTAAATGATATTAAAACAAAAATCGCCTCAACAAAAAATACGAGTCAAATCACTAATGCCATGCAAATGGTATCAGCTGCTAAGTTAGGTCGTTCTGAAGAAGCTGCTCGTAACTTCCAAGTATACGCTCAAAAAGTTCGCAAGCTCTTGACAGATATCCTTCATGGTAATGGTTCTGGTGGCTCTACCAATCCGATGTTGATTAGTCGTCCAGTGAAGAAGACAGGCTATATCGTCATCACTTCAGACCGCGGTTTGGTTGGAGGTTATAATTCCTCTATTCTGAAAGCCGTTATGGAGTTGAAAGAAGAATACCATCCAGACGGTAAAGGTTTTGAAATGATCTGTATCGGTGGAATGGGAGCTGATTTCTTTAAGGCTCGTGGTATTCAACCACTTTATGAACTACGTGGCTTGGCAGACCAACCTAGCTTTGATGAAGTCCGTAAGATTATTTCAAAAACTGTTGAAATGTACCAAAATGAACTTTTTGATGAACTCTATGTCTGCTACAACCACCATGTCAATACGCTAACCAGTCAAATGCGTGTGGAACAAATGCTTCCGATTGTTGACTTGGATCCAAATGAAGCGGATGAAGAGTACAGCTTGACTTTTGAATTGGAAACCAGCCGAGAAGAAATTCTGGAGCAGTTATTGCCTCAGTTTGCAGAAAGTATGATTTACGGTGCCATTATCGATGCTAAGACAGCTGAAAATGCTGCCGGTATGACAGCCATGCAAACAGCGACTGATAATGCTAAGAAAGTCATTAATGATTTGACAATTCAGTATAACCGTGCCAGACAGGCGGCGATTACACAAGAAATTACAGAAATCGTAGCAGGAGCTAGTGCCTTAGAATAGGCACTAGTCCAGCTCGTATGAAATGAACTTATACTCAATGAAAATCAAAGAGCAAACTAGGAAGTTAGCCGCAGGCTGCTCAAAACACTGTTTTGAGGTTGCAGATAGAGCTGACGTGGTTTGAAGAGATTTTCGAAGAGTATTAGGACCTAGTAGCACTAGGGACCGACAGTATCTTATATAGAATAGGAGAAGGAGATGAGTTCAGGTAAAATTGCTCAGGTTATCGGACCCGTTGTAGACGTCTTGTTTGCAGCAGGGGAAAAACTTCCTGAGATTAACAATGCACTTGTCGTCTACAAAAATGACGAAAGAAAAACAAAAATCGTCCTTGAAGTAGCCTTGGAGTTGGGAGATGGTATGGTTCGTACTATCGCCATGGAATCAACAGATGGTTTGACTCGTGGAATGGAAGTATTGGACACAGGTCGTCCAATCTCTGTACCAGTAGGTAAAGAAACTTTGGGACGTGTCTTCAACGTTTTGGGAGATACCATTGACTTGGAAGCTCCTTTTACAGAAGATGCAGAGCGTCAGCCAATTCATAAAAAAGCTCCAACTTTTGATGAGTTGTCTACCTCTTCTGAAATCCTTGAAACAGGGATTAAGGTTATCGACCTTCTTGCCCCTTACCTTAAAGGTGGTAAGGTTGGACTTTTCGGTGGTGCCGGAGTTGGTAAAACCGTTTTGATCCAAGAGTTGATTCACAACATTGCCCAAGAACATGGTGGTATCTCAGTATTTACTGGTGTTGGGGAACGTACTCGTGAGGGGAATGACCTTTACTGGGAAATGAAAGAATCAGGTGTTATCGAGAAAACAGCCATGGTATTTGGTCAGATGAATGAGCCACCAGGAGCACGTATGCGTGTTGCCCTTACTGGTTTGACAATCGCTGAATACTTCCGTGATGTAGAAGGCCAAGACGTGCTTCTCTTTATCGATAATATCTTCCGTTTCACTCAGGCTGGTTCAGAAGTATCTGCCCTTTTGGGTCGTATGCCATCAGCCGTTGGTTATCAACCAACACTTGCTACGGAAATGGGTCAATTGCAAGAACGTATCACATCAACCAAGAAGGGTTCTGTAACCTCTATCCAGGCTATCTATGTGCCAGCGGATGACTATACTGACCCAGCGCCAGCAACAGCCTTCGCTCACTTGGATTCAACAACAAACTTGGAACGTAAGCTGGTACAATTGGGTATCTACCCAGCCGTTGACCCACTTGCTTCAAGCTCACGTGCCTTGGCACCTGAAATCGTTGGAGAAGAGCACTATGCAGTTGCTGCTGAAGTAAAACGCGTTCTTCAACGTTACCATGAATTGCAAGATATCATTGCTATCCTTGGTATGGATGAGCTTTCTGATGAAGAAAAGACCTTGGTTGCTCGTGCCCGTCGTATCCAGTTCTTCTTGTCACAAAACTTCAACGTTGCGGAACAATTTACTGGTCAGCCAGGTTCTTATGTCCCAGTTGCTGAAACTGTTCGTGGCTTTAAGGAAATCCTGGATGGTAAACATGACCAGTTACCAGAAGATGCCTTCCGTGGTGTAGGTTCTATCGAAGATGTGATTGCAAAAGCTGAAAAAATGGGATTTTAAGAGGTGATCTATGGCTCAGTTAACTGTCCAGATCGTGACACCAGATGGTCTCGTCTATGATCACCATGCCAGCTATGTATCAGTTCGAACTCTGGATGGTGAGATGGGGATCTTGCCACGACATGAAAATATGATTGCGGTTTTAGCAGTTGATGAAGTAAAGGTAAAACGTATTGATGATGAAGATCACGTGAACTGGATTGCAGTAAACGGAGGCGTTATTGAAATTGCCAATAATACCATCACAATCGTTGCTGATTCTGCAGAACGTGCTCGTGATATCGATGTTAGCCGTGCAGAACGTGCCAAGCTTCGTGCGGAGCGCGAAATCGAAGAAGCCCACGAAAAACACTTGATTGACCAAGAGCGTCGTGCTAAGATTGCTTTGCAACGTGCTATTAATCGTATCAATGTCGGAAAAAGACTATAAGAAAAAATGAACTTGAGTTACCAAGTTCATTTTTTATGTTTTCTTAAGGAGCAAAACGGATGCAGACTGCTTCTGGTACATGGAAGTCGTTAGAAAGTTCTGCTAGACGACCAGTTTCAGGATTGCGTTTAAAGATGGTTGCATTGTCAGAGTCTTGATGGACAGCAATAAGGAATTCTTGGTCTGGTGTCAAATCAAAATCACGTGGAGTCTGACCGTGTGTTGGAACGATTTCTAACAACTCTAGACTACCGTCTGCAAGAATTGTATATACTGCGATAGAATCATGGCCACGGTTAGAAGCGTAGAGGTATTTACCGTCTTTAGAGAGACGAATAGCAGCAGTTCCATTAAAGCTTTCATAACCGTCTGGTAGCGTTGAAATGACCTGCATGCGTTCAAATTCGCCAACACCATCGTAGATTAAAACTTCGATAGTGCTATTGAGTTCACAAATCAGATAAGCGATTTTATAGTGATTATGGAAAATGATATGGCGAGAACCAGCTCCTGGCTGGCTATGGTAGGTATAGAGCTTAGATAATTTCCCTTCTTGATCAAGGTCATAAGTGATGACTTGGTCAGTACCCAAATCACAGGTCACTAGATAGTGGTCAGGTGTTAAGTTTGTAAAGTGAACGTGGGGAGATGCTTGGTTTTCATGTGGACCTTGGCCACTGTGTTGATCTACATCACTAAGTAGAAGTCTGCCGTCTTCCTGACGTTTATAAACAAGAACCTGCCCTTTGTGGTAGTTTGCCGCGTACACCAAATCACGCTTTTCATCAACGGCAACATAACAGTGGGGGGCTCCTTCTTCGACGACATGATTTAATAAAGTCCCGTCAGTTTGATAGGCTGCAATCCCCCCCTTATCGTCTTGACTACCAACAGTGTATAAATGTTGGTGTTGGTCAAAGACAAGGTAGGTTGGGCTTGGTTCAGCTGCAAAAAGTTCTAGATTTGAAAGCTGCCCAGTTTCTGTATCAAAGTCTGCCTTGTAAATCCCTTGGGAAGTACGACGTGTGTAAGTTCCAAAATAAACAGTTTCTTTCATAACTTTACCTCTATAATAAAGATAAGACTATTATATCATAAAAATTGTAGTTGGAGGAACTCTATAAGACATAAAAAAATATAACAAAATATTAAATTTGACTTAGTTTTGTGTTGATTTCCTTTTGAAAAGTGCTATAATAATCCTATATAAATTGCAAAGGAGTTTTTTATGGAAAAACGTGTCTTCTTAGCAGCTGGAGTTGCTGTACTCTCAGCAGCTGTTCTAGCAGCTTGTTCATCTGGTAATGGGAATAAAGAAGCAACTAAACCAGTTACTTATGCCTATGTATTTTCATCAGATCCTGCGAGTCTGGATTATACAGTTTCTGGGCAAAATTCTACAAAACAGATTACTGGTAATGTCATTGATGGACTACTGGAAAATGATCAATACGGGAATCTAGTACCATCAGTTGCAGAAGATTGGACTGTTTCCAAAGATGGTTTGACTTATACCTATAAAATTCGTAAGGGTATCAAGTGGTATACCAATGAAGGCGAAGAATATGGAGAAGTTAAGGCTCAGGATTTTGTGACTGGTCTAAAACACGCAGCTGACAAGAAATCAGAAGCACTTTATCTTGTACAGGATTCTATTAAAGGATTGGATGACTATGTAAATGGGAAAACAACGGATTTTTCTACTGTTGGTGTAAAAGCAACAGACGATTATACTGTAGTCTATACTTTAAACCATCCAGAATCATTCTGGAATTCGAAAACAACAATGGGAATTCTTGCTCCTGTTAGCGAAGACTTTTTAGCTTCTAAAGGAGATGACTTTGGTAAGGCGACTGATGTAACAAGCATTCTATACAATGGGGCT
This sequence comes from uncultured Streptococcus sp., assembly GCF_963521865.1. Taxonomy (GTDB): domain Bacteria; phylum Bacillota; class Bacilli; order Lactobacillales; family Streptococcaceae; genus Streptococcus. The sequence continues at coordinate 14,972 of NZ_CAUQWY010000007.1, read as the reverse complement.
TATCTTCTCACAGGTCTTACATCTAAATCTTCTATTGAAATGACCAAAAACCAAAATTATTGGGATAAACAAAATGTCTTTATTGATGATATCAAATTATCATTCTTTGATGGTCAAGATGCTGACTCTCTTGGACGTGGTTTTGATGAAGGAAATTATCCTGCAGCACCTCTCTTTAAAAACTCTGCTAACTATGAACGGCTAAAAGAAAAATACAAAGATAATATTATTTATAGTCAACAACAAGGAACTACTTTCTATATTTCGACTAATATTGACCGTGTTGCTTACAATCACACCGCTAAAACAAGTGATGCAGAAAAAACATCTACTAAGAAGGCCTTGCTGAACAAAGATTTCCGTCAAGCTTTGGCTTTTGCTACAGATCGTAAAGCAGGAATCTCTCAAGTATTTGGGGACGAAGTAGCACCGCGTAAATTACGTACAAGTTTAATACCTCCAACATTTGTACAAGTAGGAGAGCAGTCATTTGGGCAAGTAGCTAAGGCAGAATTGGATAAATTAGATGGTGTATGGAGAGATGTCAGTCTTGATGATGCCCAGGATTCACTTCATAATGTAGATAAGGCTAAAGCTAAATTGGAAGCTGCCAAGAAAACTCTTCAAGCTGATGGAGTACAGTTCCCTATTCATTTAGATATTCCAGTATCTTCTACTCGTCCACAGTTTGTGCGTCAATATCAATCTTATAAACAATCTATCGAGGAAGCTCTTGGATCAGATAATGTTGTAGTTGATATTCAACAAGTTTCTGATGATGAATTGGCAAGTATGACGGTTCTAGCTACTTCTAATACCAATACTGACTGGGATATTAATGCAAATAGTGGATGGGGGCCTGATTACGCAGATCCATCAACTTATCTAGATATATTTGATCCAACATCTGGACCAAATCTTCTTGGTTCCCTAGGTGTAGTACCAGGTAAAGACAGTCCAGCAATCAAAGCGGTTGGGTTAGATAAGTTTAAAGAGTTAATCACGGATGCTAATAGTGAGAAAACAGATCTTGAAAAACGATATTCTAAATATGCAAAAGCTCAAGCTTGGTTAACAGACAGTGCCTTGGTTATTCCTGCACAGTCAAACGGTGCCCAAATGCTCGTAACGAAGAAAGTTCTAGGTACTGGTGCAGATGGCTGGGTAGGTGATAAGACTGGTGAACTTAGCTATAAATATCTTAAACTTCAGGATAAGATTGTCACGACTAAAGAAATGGATGAGTTCCGCAAGAAATTTGCTGAAGAAAAAGCCAAATCAAACGCAGATTATCAGAAGAACTTAGACCGTCATATTCAAGACTAATCGAATCTCCTCTTTTGAGGGGATTTTTTATGTCGCTGTCTCCATGTAAGCACTTTAAAAAAGAGTTATTTTGATTTAAAAATGGTATAATGAGAGAACGATAGAAAGGAAGTATTTATGGAGCAAAAAGAGAAACATTTTAGCCTATCTTGGTTTTTCAAGTGGTTTTTGGATAACAAGGCCATTACGGTATTTTTGGTAACCTTATTATTGGGACTCAATCTTTTTATTTTAAGTAAGATTAGTTTTCTGTTTTCACCTGTTTTAGACTTTTTAGCAGTTGTGATGTTGCCAGTCATTCTATCTGGTTTACTATACTATTTACTGAATCCTATTGTTGATTGGTTGGAGAAGCATAAGGTTAATCGTGTCATCGCAATCAGTATTGTCTTTGTGATTATCGCCATCTTTATCATTTGGGGATTGGCAGTCGCTATTCCAAATCTGCAGCGTCAGGTCTTAACATTTGCAAGAAATGTACCAATCTATCTCGAAGATGCAGACAGAGTTATTAATGATTTGGTCACCAAGCGTTTGCCAGATGATTTCAGACCTCAATTAGAGCAAGTTTTGACCAATTTTTCTAGTCAGGCTACAGTTTGGGCAAGTAAGGTTTCATCTCAGGCAGTCAATTGGGTGAGCGCCTTTATTAGCGGGGCTTCTCAAGTGATTGTTGCCTTGATTATCGTTCCTTTCATGCTCTTTTATCTCTTGCGTGATGGGAAAGGCTTGCGTAACTATTTAACCCAATTCATGCCAACTAAATTGAAAGAACCTGTTGGACAAGTTCTATCAGACGTGAATCAACAGTTGTCTAACTATGTTCGGGGGCAAGTAACAGTAGCTATTATTGTAGCAGTAATGTTTATTATTTTCTTCAAGATTATCGGTTTACGCTATGCGGTTACGCTTGGTGTTACTGCTGGTATTTTAAATCTGGTTCCTTATCTTGGTAGTTTCTTGGCCATGCTTCCTGCCCTAGTATTGGGCTTGATTGCTGGGCCAGTCATGCTTTTAAAAGTGGTGATTGTCTTTATCGTAGAACAAACTATTGAAGGCCGTTTTGTTTCGCCACTGATTTTAGGAAGTCAATTAAACATCCATCCTATTAATGTTCTCTTTGTCTTGTTAACTTCAGGATCCATGTTTGGTATTTGGGGAGTCTTACTCGGTATTCCGGTTTATGCCTCTGCTAAGGTTGTCATTTCAGCCATTTTTGAATGGTATAAGGTAGTTAGTGGCCTATATGAACTAGAGGGAGAGGAAGTCAAGAGTGAACAATAGTCAGCAGATGTTACTGGCTTTGGAGGAACAAGATTTAACCAAGGCGGAGTACTATTTCGTCAAAGCTTTAGAAAATGATCCAAGTGAACTTCTTTATGAGTTAGCAACCTATCTAGAAGGAATTGGTTTTTATCCTCAGGCCAAGGAAATTTACCTGAAAATTGTAGAGGATTTTCCAGAGGTTCATCTTAATCTAGCAGCCATTGCTAGCGAAGATGGTCAAATCGAAGAAGCTTTTGCTTACCTAGAGGAAATCCAAGCTGACAGTGACTGGTATGTTTCTGCTTTGGCTCTGAAGGCAGACCTCTACCAGCTGGAAGGTTTGACGGATGTGGCTCGTGAGAAATTGTTAGAGGCCTTGACTTATTCAGATGACCCTCTCTTGATATTAGGATTGGCAGAGTTGGATAGTGAGTTGGAAAATTACCAAGAAGCTATTCAAGGCTATGCCCAGTTAGATAATCGCACGATATATGAGCAAACAGGCATTTCTACCTATCAACGGATTGGCTTTGCCTATGCTCAGTTAGGGAAATTTGAAACGGCCACAGAGTTTTTAGAAAAAGCCCTAGAGTTAGAATACGATGATCTAACAGCTTTTGAGTTGGCCAGTCTTTACTTTGATCAAGAAGAATACCAAAAGGCCGTCCTCTACTTTAAGCAGCTTGATACTATTTCTCCTGACTTTGAAGGATATGAGTATGGGTATAGTCAGGCCTTACATAAGGAACATCAAGTTGCAGAAGCCCTGCGTATCGCTAAGCAAGGCTTGGAGAAAAATCCTTTTGAAACAAGACTCTTGTTAGTAGCTTCACAATTCTCTTATGAATTGCATGATGCTAGTGGGGCAGAAAACTATCTCCTTACTGCAAAAGAAGACGCTGAGGATACGGAAGAAATCTTGCTTCGTTTGGCAACTATTTATCTAGAGCAGGAGCGTTATGAGGATATTCTAGACTTGCAGAGCGAAGAGCCAGAAAATCTTTTGACCAAGTGGATGATTGCTCGCTCTTATCAAGAAATGGACGATTTGGATACTGCCTATGAGCATTACCAAGAGTTAGCAGGAGATTTGAAGGACAATCCAGAGTTTTTGGAACACTATATTTATCTCTTGCGTGAATTGGGATATTTTGAAGAAGCAAAAGTCAAAGCCCAAACTTATTTAAAACTAGTTCCCGATGATGTGCAAATGCAAGAACTGTATGAAAGACTTTAGAATAAAATGATTTAAAGCTATATCTTATCAATTTTGAAAGATATAGTTTTTATTTTTGTTAACAATGTAATTTTTTTTATAAAAATAGTTGTAATTTAGTTTATGTATGTTATAATAGGAACAATTATTTTAAGGAGGTGTCAGTATGTCTTATTTGTTTGAGATATTACCGAGTTTATTGAGCGGTGCAAGCATGACTTTACAGGTTTTTGCACTGGTCTTGATTTTTTCTATTCCCTTGGGCATTTTGATTGCCTTTGCCTTGCAAGTCCATTGGAAGCCCCTCCATCATCTGATTAACATTTATATTTGGATTATGCGAGGCACACCCTTGCTCTTGCAATTGATCTTTATCTATTATGTGCTCCCAAGCATTGGGATCCGTTTGGATCGCCTTCCTGCGGCTATCATTGCCTTTGTTTTGAATTATGCTGCTTACTTTGCTGAAATCTTCCGTGGGGGGATTGATACCATCCCTAAAGGTCAATATGAGGCTGCTAAGGTCTTGAAGTTTAGTCCTTTTGACACAGTGCGCTATATTATCTTGCCTCAGGTGACCAAGATTGTTCTTCCTAGTGTCTTTAATGAAGTCATGAGTTTGGTCAAGGATACCTCTCTGGTCTATGCTCTAGGAATTTCAGACCTTATCTTGGCTAGTAGAACAGCTGCCAACCGTGATGCTAGCCTTGTTCCCATGTTCTTGGCAGGAGCCATTTATTTGATTTTGATTGGGATTGTGACAATCATTTCCAAAAAAGTTGAGAAGAAGTACAGTTATTATAGATAGGAGGCTGCCATGTTAGAATTACGAAATATCAATAAGAAATTCGGAGACAAACGAATCCTGTCTGATTTCAGTCTAAGTATTCCTGAAAAGCAAATCCTAGCTATTGTCGGGCCTTCTGGTGGAGGTAAGACAACCCTCTTACGTATGCTTGCAGGTCTTGAAACCATTGATTCAGGGCAAATCTTTTATAATGGACAACCTTTAGAATTGGATGAACTGGAGAAGCGGAATCTACTGGGATTTGTATTCCAAGATTTTCAACTGTTCCCTCATTTATCAGTTCTAGATAATTTGACCTTATCGCCTGTGAAAACAATGGGAATGAAGCAGGAAGAGGCTGAGAAGAAGGCGCGTGGACTCTTGGAACAGTTAGGTCTAGCAGGGCACGCAGAAGCCTATCCCTTCTCACTATCTGGTGGGCAAAAGCAGCGGGTAGCCTTGGCGCGTGCCATGATGATTGACCCAGAAATCATTGGTTACGATGAACCAACTTCTGCCCTTGATCCAGAGTTGCGCTTGGAAGTGGAAAAACTGATCCTGCAAAATAGGGAACTTGGGATGACGCAGATTGTCGTTACCCACGATTTACAGTTTGCGGAAAATATTGCAGATGTATTATTAAAAGTAGAACCTAAATAGGAGGAAAAAATGATGAAAAAATTGATGCTTATATTAGTCAGTCTAATGACTGCTTTGTTCTTAGTAGCTTGTGGGAAAAATGCTAGTGAAACTGGTGGAGATAATTGGTCTAAGTACGAGTCTAACAAGTCTATTACTATTGGATTTGATAGTACTTTTGTTCCAATGGGGTTTGCTCAGAAAAATGGTTCCTATGCAGGATTTGATATTGATTTAGCTACAGCTGTTTTTGAAAAATATGGAATTACGGTAAATTGGCAACCGATTGATTGGGATTTGAAAGAAGCTGAATTGACAAAAGGAACGATTGATCTGATTTGGAATGGCTATTCCGCTACAGACGAACGCCGTGAAAAGGTAGCATTCAGTAACTCATATATGAAGAATGAGCAGGTATTGGTGACTAAGAAATCTTCAGGTATCACGACTGCAAAGGATATGGCTGGAAAGACATTAGGAGCTCAAGCTGGTTCATCTGGTTATGAGGACTTTGAAGCAAATCCAGCGATTTTGAAGGATATTGTTGCTAATAATAAAGCGAATCAATACCAAACCTTTAATGAAGCCTTGATTGATTTGAAAAACGATCGAATTGATGGTCTATTAATTGATCGTGTCTATGCAAACTATTATTTAGAAGCAGAAGGCGTTTTAAACGATTATAATGTCTTTACAGTTGGACTAGAAACAGAAGATTTTGCGGTTGGAGCACGTAAGGAAGATACAACTCTGGTTAAAAAGATAAATGAAGGATTTTCTAATCTTTATAAGGATGGTAAGTTCCAAGAAATTAGCAAAAAATGGTTTGGAGAAGATGTAGCAACCAAAGAAGTGAAAGAAGGAAAATAAAATAGATAACAAGCCTAGTTTTTACATTTAAAACTGGGCTTTATTTTTTTATAGACTTTATTTTATAAAGCTAGAGTAACTTCTAAATTTTTTAGCTATTTTGGGCAGATCTTATGCATCTAGCTTAATTCTGTAATCCCTTATCTATTGCTAAAATTCAATGAAGAGGTGATAAAAATATCAGAAAATTCCTTTTTATAATTAAGTTATATGAATAATCAAACAATATATAAAATCTCTAAAGTAATATAATTTCTATTTTTGTAAGGGATTACTAGAAGACGGAGTTTGTGAAATTATTTTGGCGAGTATAGCTCAAAATGTTTGATTTATAGACATAAAAAGAGTATAATAAATTGTGACCCTTTAAAATATGCCTATATATTTTAGGGGGGGGGCTTTTTATTTAGCCTTCTTGAATATATTAACTGATAATTATCAGAAAAAAGGAGTAAGGGAATGTTTAAACCCAAAGGGCATCATGTTCGTCAATCACAAGTGGAGAAATTCACACGTTATAGTATCCGTAAGGTTAGTTTTGGTGCGGCTAGTGTGGCTGTAGCTACTGGATTGTTTTTCCTTGGTGGAGGAAGCGTCCAAGCGGCTGAACAACTAACTAATCCAGAGCCTACAGAAGTTCAAAATTCTCAAAATCTAACTGATAAGTCCTCGGAACCCTCTAAGGAAGTTGCTGGACAAGCATCTGCTACTGCTAAAGAGCCCGATGGACAAAATAATACTTCTGTAAAAGAGTCTACTACTGACAAACAAGCCAGTGAAGTTGAAACTCCAAAGGTAGTGACAGAAAAAGTTGCTATTAATACAGCATCGTTAGAAGATTTAGCTGCTAAAGCTGAAAGTCGATTAAGTCAATTAACCGAAGGTAAGAAAACAAAATCAGTCATTGATGATGCTAAAAATTTGGTTAATAAAGCAAAAGAACTTCTAAACGATGATACAAAAACACAGACAAAAGTAGATGCACTTGCTAAACAACTTTCAAGTAGCCTTGTCATTTTAAACAGTATCAAATCAGAAGCAACAGAAGAGAAAGTAAATAAAAACCAAGATCCTAGAAATGGTCAAGCTATCCCAAGTAATGGGGAAAGTGGGTTTAGAGCGGATACATCAGGTAATGGTGGTACAACAACTGTAACAAATGATGAGTTGACACCAACAACGCCAGCGCAACCAACTGCGAAAAATATTATAGGTAGTACAAGTGCAGTATCACGAGAAAACTTTACAGGTTGGGATACGTATAAAATGCCGTTTGGTGTCCAATCTGGATCAGGAACACTAGGGGTAGACTCAGCGGAACAAAAAGCGAATGCTGAAGGATTACAATTCAGAGTGTTTTCTGATCAAAGAGCAGGTACGCGTGTTACACCTGGACCATCTAACTTTACATTTGAGTTGCAACCAAGTGATGTCAAGGCACGTGTTGACTACGGATTGAAACTTCCTGCAGAAGAAGTACAAAAAATTATTGAAGAAGCTCCTCTTTGGCGTGGAAAATTGAAATATAATAATACAAGAATTCAAAGTTCAGCTGCTTCTACTTACTTTGGTGGTGGACCGTACGAATATTTATTATCAAGTATTTATAAACTTGGTTATGAACAAGGAATTGATAAAGTTTACGTCAAAGATGCAAGTAAACGTATTGAAGTAACAGAAGAAGCGAAAGCGGCAGGTTGGACTGTTTCTGATTTTACAGTATCAAATATGCCTGGGGGATTAGTATATGATAAACAATCGGATAGTATACAAGGGGTTGTAACGCATAGTAGTCCATTTAACTATCAAAAACTAGTGGCGACAGTTACTTTTACTAATACCAAAACTGGAAAAAATGTAAGAATTCCGTTAGATCTACATAGATACGGTGGTACAGCATGGAAAGATGGGACGCCACCTACGTTAGAAATTAACGATGCCGTTAAAGAAGGTAAAGTAGGAGAAGAACTTGTAGTACCAGTAGAATATAGAGATGCTGGAGCTTCCCATGCCGGTGCACCAAATGGTAGAAATATTCCTTATAGTTTAACGGATGAAAATGGAAATCCTCTTAACCGTACAGCAACGATTAGAGAAACTGTGGGACGTGCAATTCTTGGTGTTTCTGGAGTGAAAATTACTGGAACTACAGGGGCAGGCGCTAGTACTGTTACAGATTTAACAGGGGATGACACTAAAATTCCTGGTGTCGGTTTCACAATTGCCTCAAATGACATGACTGAACGAAATAAAAATGGATTTAAAGGGACACCGACTGAAGCAGGGATTTACCGTGTCTCAATTTATGCACGAGACTATAAAGAAACGAATGCGAATGAAGCATATGCACATGCTACCTTTAAAATTTCACCTGCAGTATCTGTGAAAAATGTACATGCATATGATAAAGAAGTACCAATTACAATTTCAAGAGGTGCTTCAGAAGCTACGATTACATTACCAGATGGCACAAATACAAAAGTTGTTGCAAAAGATGGGAAATGGGTTGTTACAGAAACTACAAATACAGCTGTAAATGTTAATGATGAAATCGGTACAGTTGGCGAAACTTTCAATCTAAAAGTACTTCCAACTGCAACAGCTAAAGCAGCTACGGATAATATTAAGGTAACTGCAAGTAGTGAAAATGTAACAGCAACATTTACAAGAGCAGAAGTAGCTTTAAAAACTAAACTTGGAGAAAATGTAACAGCAACCTTTAATAAATCAACAGGTCGTTGGGATTTACCAGCTGAAATCGCTGAGAAGAAAACAGTTAACAGCGATGGAACGACTACATGGTTAAAACGTGACCTATACGTTGATGTTGATAAAAATGGGGAAACAATATTCAATGTTTATGAATATACTCGTACCTTAAATGCAGAAGGAAAAGTAACAGCTGTTAGCGATCCTACTCGTACATTAACAACTTATAACAAAGAAAATGCTGCAAATAGTGCAGCGGAGTCAGCTAATGATGCGAATAAAGGAATGGTTGTAACGGTTAAATACGATAAAGGACTAAATAAATGGACTGCAGATGATAACTCAACTGTAACAGCAACGAAAACTGGAGATAAATGGACAATTTCTACTTCATCAGGATTCAATGGAACAGTTGATGCAGTTTATGCAGAAAGTTCAGATAAAGCGTCTGTATTAAATGATGCTCCGACAGTGCATTCGACTTCTTATACAACTGTAAAAGGTGCAACAGTAGATTTAGTAAAACAAAAATCAGCTACAGTAACGATTACAGATAGAGAAGATGATGCGACAACTGCTCCAACGAAGAAGGAAACAACAGTTACAAAAGTAACATTAACAGCTCCTTCAGGGAAGGTAACAGAATATACTAGTGTTTCAGATGCAGCAGCGGTGAAATTAACAGAAACAGGAGAGTACACTGTTAAAGTAGATGTAAAAGACAGTAATGGAAATAAAGTTACTGCAGATTCAGATACAGCAACAGGAACAAATGAAAATGACAATTCTGCGGTAGCTTCAACGACCTATGTGATTACAGTTAAAGATCAAGAAACAAATAAATTATATAAAGTAGAAGATGATACTGTTACGAATGACGAATTAAAAGCAAAAGTAACCCCTACAACTGTAGAGGGATTCACTCCAAGTAAAAATGATATTACGGATATTCCAACTACTACAGGTAAAGCTGGGCAAACATTGCCAACTCCTGCAACAGTTACGTACACAAAAGATACTGAAACAATTCAAGTAGAAACAAAAGTGGATGTTGTAGTCTTACCAAAAGTAACACCAACAGGAGTAACAGTACTAAAAGATAGTACTAACTTAGAAAATGTAGTAAAAGAAAAAGCGAAAGAAGCAGTTAAAGCAATTGCCACAGATAAAATTCCTACGGGAGTTACTGTATCGATTAAAGAAGTAAAAGCAGGAACTCTTCCAGGAACAACTACAATAGGTGACCAAACTCCAGCAAAAGTAGTAGTAGAATACAAAGATGCTAATAATAATGTTGTTGAAACTAGAGAAGTTGAAGTTCCAGTAACGGTGGTAGGATCTACAGTAAATAAAATTGTTAAGTTTGAAGATGATGAGCTAACAGATGAAGAAGTAAAAGCAGCTGTAACACCGGGAACAAATGGAACTAAAGGAGAACCGCTTTTAACAGCTAATATTACAGCTGAACCAGGTACGAAAGAAGTTGCCATTCCGGTAACATATAATAATGGTGAGTTATCGGAAAGAGTAGTAGTCCCAGTCGTAGTCTTACCAACAGCAATTGGTGAAGTAGAAGTACCAAAAGGTTCAACAGTAGATAAAGTAAAAGAAGTTACAAAAGCAAAAGCGACGGAAGTAGCAACATCAGCTGAATTCAAAGCAAAATTACCAGAAGGTTCTAAAGATGTAGTGGTTGGCGAAATTACAGAAAAAGTTTTAGCAACAATGACTGCAGAAAAAGGAACGAATAAAGGAATCGTTAAAGTTCCAGTAACTTACACAGTAGATGGAAAAACTTATACAAAAGATGCAGAAATTACAGTTAACGTATTAGGTTCAGAAGCAAAACCAGTTTACACGTTAGAAGGAACAAAACCAGAAGCTGAGAAAGTTAAGAACGCCGTAACACCAGGTAATGGAGGTACAGTTAACACTCCAACAGAAGCAGGATTACCAGAAACAACAGGTAAAGCAGGAGCAAAAGATGTAACTGCGACAACAACAGTCACATATCCAACAGGGGATGAGACTGTAAAAGTACCAGTAGAAGTATTACCAAAAGCAACACCAGAAAAAGTAATTACATTAAAAGATACAACTGGTGACAACCTAACAACAGCTGTAAAAGAAAAAGCACAAGCTGCACTAAGTAAACTAACATTACCAACAGGAGTTACAGCAGAACTAAATCCAAATCAAACATATTCTGTTCCAGCAACAGATTCTAATGGTGATAAAACTGCAGTACCAGTTAAGGTACAATATAAAGATGCTACAGGTACAGTAGTAGCGGAAGATACAATTAATGTACCAGTAACAGTAGTAAGCTCAACACCAAGTAAAATCGTGGTGTTTGAAGGAGAAACACCGACTGCTGAACAAGCAAAAACAGCCGTAACACCAGGAACAGATGGAACAAAAGGGGAACCAACAACATTACCAGAAACAACAGGTAAAGCAGGAGCGACTGATGTTAAAGTAGACGTACCAGTAACTTATGACAATGGTAAGTTAACAGAAACAGTAAGTGTTCCAGTAACAGTATTACCAAAACCAGAAGCTGATGAAATTCTAGTTGCTAAAAATAGTGACAAGGATAAAGCTAAAGAAAAAGTCCTTGCAAAAGCGAAAAAAGCAATTGAAGATTCAACATTTACAGGTAAATTACCACAAGGTGCAACCGTTACTATTGATGAAACAGCTACAGTAACAGTGCCAGACTTAACAGAAGATACGGAAGTTGATGTAACTGTTAAATATACTGTAGATAATCAAGAAAAAACTACAACGGTCAAAGTACCAGTTACAGTAGTTGAAGGGGTACCACAAATTGTACCTGTAAAAGAAAATAATGATGTTTTACCAAATCCAGAGAAAAGCATTGATAAAACAGATTATCCAAAAGGATTTACCTTTAGATACAAAACTCCAGAAGGACAAACAACTCCAATCGATGTAACAACACCTGGAGATAAGAATGTGGTTGTTGAAGTACTTGATCCACAAGGAAACACAATCGTTGAAGTACCAGCAACTGTACGTGTAGTAGGTAGCACACCTCAATTTGTGGTAGCAGATCCAACTAAGAAACAACCAGAGGCAAAAGACAGTATCACTCCAGGAGAATATCCAGAAGGAACAACATTTGAGTACAAGACACCGGTAGATACAACAACTTCAGGAGAAAAAGATGTAACTGTTGTAGCGAAGCTAAATGGGCAACCAATTGCAGAAGTTCCTGCAAAAGTAGTAGTTGTAGATCCTAAGACACAATACGTAGTAGCAGACCCAAGCAAACCACAACCAGATGCTTCTAAGAGTATTGATCCAGAACAATACCCTGATGGCACAACATTTGAGTACAAAACTCCAGTAGATACGACTACACCAGGAGAAAAAGATGTAGTTGTCGTTGCGAAAGATGGGGAAGATAAACTTGTAGAAGTACCAACAAAAGTGAAGGTTGTACAAGGAAATCCACAAATCGTCCCAGTAGATGAAGGTAAGAAACAACCATCACCTGAAGATAGTATTGATTCGAATGATTACCCAGAAGATGCAACATTTGAGTACAAAGAGGAAGTAGATACATCTACACCAGGCGATAAGAAAGTTACTGTTGTTGTGAAACAAGGGGATAAGGTATTGGTTGAAGTGCCATCTACAGTACGTGTAGTGGAAAGTTATCCTAAATATGTCCCAGTAGATCCAACTAAGAAACAACCAGATCCAAAAGAAAACATTAATCCAAATGATTTCCCAACTGGAACAACATTTGAATATAAAGATAACACTCCAGTAGATACAACAACTCCGGGCGAAAAAGATGTAACAGTTGTAGCGAAGTTAAATGGACAACCAATTACAGAAATTCCAGCTAAAATTGTTGTTGTAGAATCTAAGACACAATATGTCCCTGTGAATGCTGAAAATGATAAGAAACCAAAACCACAAGATAGCATTACACCATATGATTATCCAGAAGGTTCAACTTTTGAATACAAGACTCCAGAAGGGAAAACGGAATCATATGATGGGTCAACACCAGGCGAAAAAGACGTTACTGTAGTCGTGAAAGATTCAGATGGAGATAGACTTGTAGAAGTACCTGCGAAAATCAAAGTCGTTCAAGGTAAAGAACAACAAATTCCGGTAAATGCTGAAGGGGAGAATAAACCAAAACCTGAAGATAGTATCACACCAAGTGACTATCCAGAAGGTTCAACATTCGAATACAAAGTTCCAGAAGGACAAACAACTCCATATGATGGAACAACATCAGGTGATAAACCAGTTACAGTAGTTGTAAAAGATAAAGATGGAAAAGTGTTAGTAGAAGTTCCAGCTACTATTAAAGTAGTTGAAACAAAACCAACACCGATTGAAACACCAGTAACAAACACTCCTTTAACTGAAGGCGATTATACAAAAGGAATGAAGATTCCAGAAGGAGCAACTGTTAAGGTCGGCGATCTTCCAGATTTAACAACACCAGGTAAGAAGGATCCAGTAAAAGTAACGATTACATTACCAAACCGTAAATCTTATACTGTAGATGTTCCTGTAACAGTGACACCAGTTACACCAATTGAAACACCAGTCACAAAAGACAAACTGACTCCAGAGGATATCTTAAAACAAATTAAAGTCCCAGAAGGAGCAACTACTAAGGTTGAAAACATTCCAGACTTAACAACTCCAGGTAAGAAGGATCCTGTAAAAGTGACGATTACATTACCAAATGGAAAAGTTGTTACAGTAGAAGTACCAGTGAATGTCACACCTATTAAAGATATTGTTAAAAAACAAGGTGATCCAATTACTGCGGAGGATGTTGAAAATCATATTCCAAAAGGAGCAAAAGTTATCTCTATTGGAGATAAACCAACAACTGATGTACCAGGTGAAAGACCAAGTATTCCAGTTGTGATTGAATTACCAAATGGAATTCGAGTAACGATGGATATACCAGTCATCGTAACACCAACAGTAACACCAGTGGTAGTACCAGTAGGAACACCAGTTACGCCAGAAGATGTTCAGAAACATATTGAATTACCAAATGGATGGAAGGTAACAAAAGTAGGAGAAATCCCAACAACATCAACACCAGGAACAAAACCAGTCGTTCCAGTAGAGATTGAATTACCAGATGGTCGTAAGATTACTGTCGATGTACCAGTCATCGTTACGCCAACCGTAAGACAAATTGTTGTACCACAAGGAACTCCAATCACACCAGATGATGTGAAAGGACATATCGATCTTCCGAAAGAACCAGGATGGGAAATTGTCGAAGTTGGAGAAATTCCAACAACAATTCCAGCTGGAGTAAAACCAAGTGTTAAAGTGAAAATCAAAGTTCCAACTGGTGAGATTGTTGAAGTAGAAGTACCAATCATCGTAACACCGAAAGTAACTCCTATTGTAGTGGAAGTTGGAACTCCTATTACAGAAAATGATGTCAAGAAACGTATCGACTTACCAGAAGGTTGGGAAATTGTTGAAGTAGGAAAAATTCCAACAACTGAAACACCTGGAGCAAAACCAGTGGTTAAAGTGAAAGTAAAATTACCTGATGGTCGTATTATTACAGTGGAAGTTCCTGTAACAGTAACACCTAAATCACAAAATAGTGGAGGAATCATTGCTCAAAATGGCGGTTCAACTGTGCAGATTGTAACGGAATATCTTGATGAAAATGGTAACCGAATTACTTCAGATAAAGAAGGAAAACACAATCCAATAGAGCTGGAAGGATATGAATTTAGTCATTCAACAACGGATGCTAAAGGAAATACCCTACATCACTATAAGAAAGTGAAAAAACCAATCAATCAAGAGACTCCTACAAGTCCAGAAAAACCAGTAGCTACTCCAGTTCAGACAAGTTCTACAGATTCTAAACAAGTAGCTGAAACAACCGTATCCAATGATAAGAAGGAATTACCAAATACTGGTACAGAAGATAAGGCTGGTCTAGCTAGTCTTGGACTTCTTGGAATGTTGGGTGCATTCGGACTTGTAGCTCGTAAGAAAAAAGAAGACTAAGAAAGAAACTTCTTTTCTGAAGTCTGATAGAAAAATAGACTGAGGTGAAAACTTCGGCTCTTTGTCAACTGTAGTGGGTTGATGAAAAGCTAAGATCTAGAAAGGACA
>NZ_CAUQWY010000006.1:0-72793 GCF_963521865.1 uncultured Streptococcus sp. | reverse complement strand
AAAAAAGAAACCCAAATACAGAATTGTATTTGAATTTCTTAACTTAATGACATTGAGCAAGGCTCAAGCTTTTTCTTAGTGACCACGGTTACATGAAATGAATTTGATTTTGTAGTAATCTGCTCGCTTATACGTCTTGCTATAGGCAAGAACTTGTCCAGTTGCTTCAAGCTTAGTAGTTTTTGTTTGAAGTACTGTTGGGAATTGTGTATCAATTCCTAGTATAGAAGCAGCATGCTCTGGTGTTGGGAATGTAATTGCATTGATTTCCTCAAAATGTTCATCACTCATATGAATGTGGTAATCCAATTTGAAACGGTTATAGATAGAGCTATAATATTCAAGATTTGGATAATTTGCGTTGATGTATTGTTCTGGAATGTAAGATGTGTGGTAGATGTATACGATACCATTTGTTTCGCGGACACGTTCAATCTTGTAGTAGAACTGATCACCACGTAGTCCAAGCTTATCTAAATATTCAAGTTTATTTCCACGTTCGATAGAAAGGACAGTGACTTTATCATTTTTCATTTCAAAAACTTCGACGTCTGAAAATTCTACGAGTTTGTGCTTACGTGCGCGTGAAACGAATGTACCCTTTCCTTGTTTGCGAACGATGTAACCATCTTTAGCAAGGTCGTTTAAAGCACGAACAACTGTGATAGAACTTACGTCATACATTGAAATCAATTCGGATTCTGTGTAAAATTTATCACCACTTTCAAATTGACCAGAGATAATTTTATTTTTTAATTCATCTTTAATATATTGGTATTTTGGAATAGCCATAATTTCACCTCAATTCTATTTTTCCATCCTTGATTCTACCATAAATGTAAATAAAATAGTAGTATTTAGGTAAAAAAATTAAAATAATAGGCTAGAAACATTATTATACATGTAAAAAAATCCATTTTATAATTGGATAATTCTCTGTACTTCAAAAATAGGCACTTTCATACGATTTTTTGATAATTTTGGTAAAAGGTAAGTAAAAAAATGGAAAAATTTTAAAGAATTTTCCAAAACCTATTGACAAAAACAAAATATTGAGATATATTTGCTATATCAACAAATGAAAGCGTGAACTTTAATTGTCAGAAGGTAGTAAAATGACACGATTTGAGATTAGGGACGATTTCTATTTAGATGGGAAACCGTTCAAGATTTTGTCCGGCGCCATTCATTATTTTAGGATTCCTCCAGAAGATTGGTATCATTCACTCTACAACTTGAAAGCCCTTGGTTTTAATACAGTAGAGACTTATGTAGCTTGGAATTTACATGAACCTCGTGAAGGTGAGTTTAACTTTGAAGGAACTCAGGATTTGGAGAGATTTCTCCAGATAGCACAGGATTTGGGTCTCTATGCAATTGTGCGTCCGTCTCCCTTTATCTGTGCGGAATGGGAATTCGGTGGCTTACCAGCTTGGCTCTTAACCAAAGATATGAGAATCCGTTCATCAGACCCAGCATATATCGAGGCAGTTGGTCGTTATTATGACCAACTCTTGTCACGATTGGTTCCACATTTATTGGACAATGGTGGGAATATCCTCATGATGCAGGTTGAAAATGAGTATGGTTCTTATGGCGAGGATAAGGCTTATCTGAGAGCCATTCGACAGTTGATGGAAGAGCGTGGCGTAACCTGTCCCCTCTTTACGTCAGATGGTCCTTGGAGAGCAACTCTGAAAGCGGGAACTTTAATCGAAGATGACCTCTTTGTAACAGGCAACTTTGGTTCTAAGGCACCTTACAACTTTTCACAGATGCAGGAATTCTTTGATGAACATGGCAAGAAATGGCCACTCATGTGTATGGAGTTCTGGGATGGCTGGTTCAACCGTTGGAAAGAACCGATTATCACACGGGATCCAAAAGAATTGGCAGATGCAGTTCGTGAGGTTTTGGAGCAAGGTTCCATCAATCTCTACATGTTCCATGGCGGTACAAACTTTGGCTTCATGAATGGTTGCTCGGCTCGAGGGACCTTGGATTTGCCACAAGTCACATCTTATGATTACGATGCCCTTCTGGATGAAGAAGGAAATCCAACTGCCAAGTACTTGGCAGTCAAGAAGATGATGGCGACACATTTCCCAGAGTATCCGCAGTTGGAACCGTTCTATAAGGAGAGTATGAAAGTAAATGCTATTCCATTAGCTGAAAAAGTTTCCTTGTTTGAAACCTTAGATAGCTTGTCTAGTCCGATAGAAAGTCTCTATCCTCAAAAGATGGAGGAGCTAGGACAAAGTTATGGCTACTTACTCTATCGAACAGAAACAAACTGGGATGCAGAAGAAGAAAGACTTCGTATCATTGATGGTCGAGATAGGGCTCAGCTTTATATCGATGGTCAGTGGGTTGAAACCCAATATCAAACCGAGATTGGGGAAGATATTTTTTATCAAGGTCAAAAGAAAGCGCTGTCTAGGATTGATATATTGATAGAAAATATGGGGCGTGTCAACTATGGGCACAAGTTCTTAGCGGATACACAACGTAAAGGAATCCGAACAGGGGTTTGTAAGGATTTACACTTCTTACTAAACTGGAAACACTATCCACTCCCACTAGATAATCCTGAGAAAATTGATTTTTCAAAAGGATGGACAGAAGGACAACCAGCCTTTTACGCTTACGACTTTACAGTTGAGGAGCCGAAAGATACTTACCTAGACTTGTCTGAGTTTGGTAAGGGGGTTGCCTTTGTCAATGGGCAGAATCTAGGACGTTTTTGGAACGTTGGCCCAACACTCTCGCTTTATATTCCTCATAGCTATCTCAAGGAAGGTGCCAACCGCATCATTATCTTTGAAACAGAAGGTGAATATAAAGAAGAGATTCATTTAACTCGTAAACCTACACTAAAACACATAAAGGGGGAAAACTTATGACAATTGTAGGATGCCGTATCGATGGACGTTTGATCCACGGACAAGTAGCCAATCTTTGGGCTGGAAAACTAAATGTTTCACGTATTATGGTTGTAGATGACGAAGTTGTCAACAACGACGTTGAAAAGAGTGGTTTGAAACTTGCGACACCACCAGGTGTGAAATTGAGTATTTTGCCAATTGAGAAAGCGGCAGCCAATATTCTTGCTGGTAAATACGATAGCCAACGTCTCTTTATCGTTGCTCGTAAGCCAGACCGCTTCCTTGGTTTGGTCGAAGCAGGTGTACCACTTGAAACTCTTAATGTTGGGAATATGTCTCAAACACCAGAAACTCGCGCCATCACACGTTCTATCAACGTAGTGGACAAGGATGTGGAAGACTTCCACAAATTGGCAGAAAAAGGTGTTAAACTTACTGCTCAAATGGTTCCAAATGATCCAGTTTCAGACTTTTTGAGCTTATTAAAATAGGAAAAAATTTTTAGGAGGTCATTGTTATGATACAATGGTGGCAAATTTTACTTCTCACTTTGTACTCAGCTTATCAAATCTGTGATGAGTTGACGATCGTTTCATCTGCAGGTTCCCCTGTATTTGCTGGTTTCATTACTGGTTTAATCATGGGAGATGTGACTACTGGTCTGCTTATCGGTGGTAACTTGCAACTGTTCGTTCTTGGGGTTGGTACCTTCGGTGGTGCTTCTCGTATCGACGCAACTTCTGGTGCGGTTCTTGCGACAGCTTTCTCTGTTTCACAAGGTATCGATACAGCACTTGCGATTACAACAATCGCTGTGCCAGTAGCAGCTCTCTTGACTTACTTCGACGTTCTTGGTCGTATGACAACTACTTTCTTCGCTCACCGTGTGGATGCAGCAATCGAACGCTTTGACTACAAAGGAATCGAACGCAACTACTTGCTTGGTGCGATTCCTTGGGCTTTATCTCGTGCCCTTCCAGTCTTCTTTGCCCTTGCCTTTGGTGGTGCCTTTGTACAATCAGTTGTAGACTTCGTTAAAGAATACCAATGGGTTGCAGATGGTTTGACACTTGCAGGACGTATGCTTCCAGGTCTTGGATTTGCAATCTTGCTTCGTTACCTTCCAGTTAAACGTAACCTTCACTACCTTGCTATGGGATTCGGTTTGACAGCTATGTTGACTGTTCTTTACTCATACGTAACAGGTCTTGGTGGCGCTGTTGCTGGTATCGTAGGTACTCTACCTAAAGATGTTGCTGAAAAAATTGCTTTTGTCAACAACTTTAAAGGTTTGTCTATGATTGGTATCTCTATCGTAGGTATCTTCCTTGCAGTGCTTCACTTCAAAAATAGCCAAAAAGTAGCTGTGGCAGCACCTTCTACACCATCAGAAAGTGGGGAAATCGAAGATGACGAATTCTAATTACAAACTTACAAAAGAAGATTTTAATCAAATCAACAAACGTAGCTTGTTTACTTTCCAATTGGGTTGGAACTACGAACGTATGCAAGCTTCTGGTTACCTGTACATGATCTTGCCTCAATTGCGTAAAATGTATGGGGATGGAACTCCTGAATTGAAAGAAATGATGAAAGTTCATACTCAATTCTTCAATACTTCTCCATTCTTCCATACCATTATCGCTGGTTTTGACCTTGCCATGGAAGAAAAAGATGGTGTAGGTTCAAAAGATGCCGTTAACGGTATCAAGACAGGTTTGATGGGACCATTCGCTCCTCTTGGAGATACAATCTTTGGTTCACTTGTACCTGCTATCATGGGATCTATCGCAGCAACTATGGCTATCGGTGGCCAACCTTGGGGTATCTTCCTTTGGATCGCAGTTGCAGTTGCTTATGACATCTTCCGTTGGAAACAGTTGGAATTTGCCTACAAAGAAGGGGTTAACCTTATCAACAATATGCAAAGTACTTTGACAGCTTTGATTGACGCTGCATCTGTACTTGGTGTCTTCATGATGGGTGCTCTTGTAGCAACAATGATCAACTTTGAAGTTTCTTACAAATTACCAATCGGTGAAAAATTGATTGACTTCCAAGATATCTTGAACTCAATCTTCCCACGCTTGCTTCCAGCAATCTTTACTGCCTTTATCTTCTGGTTGCTTGGTAAGAAAGGTATGAACTCTACTAAAGCTATCGGTATTATTATCGTACTTGCTTTGGCTCTTTCTGCCTTTGGTAAATTTGTACTTGGAATGGGCGCATAATTTATGACTAAATCATTAATTTTGGTGAGCCATGGTCGTTTCTGTGAAGAACTTAAAGGTAGCACTGAAATGATTATGGGTCCACAAGACAATATTCATGCAGTGGCTCTTCTTCCAGAAGACGGTCCAGAAGAATTTACTGCAAAATTTGAAGCTGTTATTGAAGGGTTGGATGATTTCCTAGTCTTTGCGGATCTTCTCGGTGGAACACCATGTAACGTGGTAAGCCGTTTGATTATGGAAGGTCGTGATATTGATCTTTACGCAGGGATGAATCTTCCAATGGTGATTGAATTCATCAATGCGAGCCTTACAGGCGTAGATGCGGACTATAAGAGCCGTGCTGCAGAAAGCATTGTGAAAGTTAATGACCTGTTAGCGGGCTTCGATGATGACGAAGATGAATAATACTCTTCGAAAATCAAATTCAAACCACGTCAACGTCGCCTTACCGTACTCAAGTACAGCCTGCGGCTAGTTTCCTAGTTTGCTCTTTGATTTTCATTGAGTATACGATGTGATAACGTGAAAATCGTTAGAGCATTTTATATAGAATATACATGGGAATGGGGCTTACTCCCATTCCCATATTTAATAGAAAAAGAGGAACTCAATGTTACATTATACAAAAGAAGACTTGATCGAATTGGGTGCAGAAATAACTACACGTGAAATCTACCAACAGCCTGATGTATGGAAAGAAGCTTTTGAATCTTATCAAGCAAAACGTGAAGAAATTGCAGCCTTCCTGCAAGGGATTGCTGATAAACATGACTATATCAAGGTTATCTTGACAGGTGCTGGGACTTCTGCTTATGTAGGAGATACCTTGCTACCTTACTTTAAGGAAGTCTATGACGAACGCAAATGGAATTTCAATGCCATTGCGACAACAGATATCGTTGCCAATCCAGAAACTTATTTGAAAAAAGATGTGGCGACTGTCCTTGTATCTTTTGCTCGTAGTGGGAACTCGCCTGAAAGTGTTGCGACTGTTGATTTGGCAAAAGCCTTGGTGGATGAGCTTTATCAAGTGACGATTACTTGTGCAGCAGATGGTAAATTGGCTCTTCAAGCTCATGGAGATGACCGCAATCTTTTGCTTTTGCAACCAGCTGCCTCTAATGATGCTGGCTTTGCCATGACTTCTAGCTTTACCTCTATGATGCTAACAGCTCTCTTGGTCTTTGATCCTACAGAATTTGCTGTGAAAGCTGAACGTTTTGAAGTTGTATCTAGTCTTGCCCGTAAAATTCTAGACAATGCAGAAGATGTCAAAGAACTTGTTGACCTCGACTTTAACCGTGTCATCTACCTAGGCGCTGGTCCATTCTTTGGACTTGCTCATGAAGCTCAACTCAAGATTTTGGAATTAACAGCTGGTCAAGTGGCGACTATGTATGAAAGTCCAGTCGGCTTCCGTCACGGTCCAAAATCTCTTATCAACGAAGATACAGTTGTTTTGATCTTTGGTACAACAACAGACTACACTCGCAAGTACGACTTGGACTTGGTTCGTGAAGTTGCTGGTGATCAGATTGCTCGCCGTATTGTGCTTTTGAGTGATCAAGCCTTTGGCCTTGAAAATGTCAAAGAAGTGGCCCTTGGTTGTGGCGGTGTCTTGAATGATATTTACCGTGTCTTCCCTTACATCGTTTATGCCCAACTCTTTGCCCTATTGACTTCACTCAAGGTAGAAAACAAACCAGATACACCGTCTCCTACAGGTACAGTAAACCGTGTGGTACAAGGTGTTATCATCCACGAATATCAAAAGTAATACTCTTCGAAAATCTCTTTAAACCATACTAGTGTCGCCTTGCCGTATAGATGTTACTGACTTCGTTAGTTTTATCTGCAACCTCAAAATAGTGTTTTGAGCTGACTTCGTCAGTTCTATCTACAACCTCAAAGCAGTGCTTTGAGCAGCCTGTGGCTAGCTTCCTAGTTTGCTCTTTGATTTTCATTGAGTATAAGACAGTGTTTATAGATTCTTGATAAAGGAGTTTGTAAATCATACAAGTAAACCATAGATTGTCAGTAGGCTTTCTATGGTTTGTTTGCTTGAGAGAAATAGTAAAAGGAGAACAGAATGAAAGCATATACAGAGCGTGTATTTGGAAATGTTGAGGGCAAGGATGTCTTGGCCTATCGCTTTGAGACAGACGGTGGCTACCAGCTTGAGGTTATGACTTATGGTGCGACCATCTTGCGCTATGTCACGCCTGACAAAGATGGAAATTTTGCCAATGTAATCTTGGGATTTGATGACTTTGATAGCTATGTAGGCAATAGTCCTAAGCATGGAGCGAGCGTAGGTCCTGTAGCGGGTCGTATTGCAGGCGCGACCTTTGAGCTTAATGGCAAGACTTATGACCTTGAAGTCAACAATGCTAGCAATTGTAACCACAGTGGTTCAACTGGTTGGGATTCTAGCTTGTTTGAACTAGTTGAAGTGAGTGACCATGGCTTAACCCTCTACACAGAGCGTACAGATGGGACAGGAGGGTTCCCTGGCAATCTCAAGATTTGGATCAGTTACCACTTGGAAGAAACTGGTGCCTATGAAATTAGCTACAAGGTGACGACAGATCAGGATACACTGGTCAATCCAACCAACCACAGCTATTTCAACTTGTCTGGTGATTTCACGCAGACAATTGACCGTCATGTCTTCCAACTAAACACAGAGGGTATTTACCCAATCGCTCCAGACGGTGTTCCGGCCAAAACTCCAGATATTACTCGTGATGTTGTCAAACACATCTACAATGGTGCCTTGTTGAAGGATATCTTTGCAGAAGAAGATGAGCAAATCCAGCTTGTATCAGGTTTAGATCATCCATTTGCGCTTTCTGAAGGTCATGACAATGCTGGATTCCTTTATGATCAGAACTCAGGTCGCTTCCTGCTTTTCAAGACAGAGGCTCCTTGCTTTGTTGTCTATACAGCAAACTTTGTGGATGAAAGTGTCATCATAGGAGGTCAGCCAATGCTACAGCACAATGGGATTGCCCTTGAAGCGCAAGCGTTGCCAGATGCCATTCACAGTGACCTCAAAGACCAAGTCATTCTTAAATCCGGTCAAACTTTTACAAGTAAGACACGTTATGAGCTTGTTGTGAAATAAAGGATAAAGTTTATACTTTTCGGGGGGAATATCATTTGCCTCATGACATTAGTAGAAACGGACAAAGAATAGGGAAATATGATATAATTTAATATTGAAAATACCTGTCCTATCTAAAGGATAAAAGGAGAAAAAGATGAAGAAAATTGTATTTGCTAGTGCCTTGGCTTTGACCTTGGCTGGAGCAGTTTTGACAACTGATGTTTTTGCGAATGACAGATTGGTGGCAACACAATCTATTAATGGTAAAAATGAAAATGTATTGACCTCAGAAGTGCTAAAACCTTCTAGTGGCAACGTTTTGGTTGGAATCAAGGGAGAATTTTTAACTCCAAACAAACAATCTATTTTGGACGCGATTAATAAGATTCGTAAGGAAGCAGCTGATGAAGGTTTGGTAGATAAGTATGTCCCTATTAAATGGTCTACTGATCTTGAGAAAACTGCTTTTGTACGCGCTACTGAGGTGTCAGTAACTCTGAAACCTGAGCGTCTTTCTACGAAAGAAATCTGGACTGCTTTTCCATCTAGTAATAGTATAAGAGGAGAAGCTTTAGATGTAAACTATGAAGGTTTTCTAAAAGCAATTGAAAACTGGCATGCTGAGAAGGTGAATTATGTAGCGAAAAAGAAGGATGGAACCTCTAAAGAATTTACAGGTTATTATGAGGTTTTGGTCAATTCTAAATTTACCTATGTGGGTCTCGCGGCCTTTAAAAACGCAGCCAGCTCTCAGCAAGTAGCAACGATTTCTCTAGCTTTAGGTGATGATGCTTCTTCAGAAGAATTGGCTGGTGGCTATGGCTCTGCTATTCAATATACAGAAGTGACCGCATCGAACCTTTCAACGGTTAAAAGTAAAGCTACAGTTGTAGAAAAATCGTTGAAAGATTTTAGAACATCTACATCTAGTCAGTCTGGCTGGGTGCAATCTAATGGTAAATGGTATTTTTATGAGTCTGGTGATGTGAAAACAGGCTGGGTGAAAACAGGTGGTAAATGGTACTACTTGAATGATTTAGGTGTCATGCAGACTGGATTTGTAGAAGTTGATGGAACATGGTATTTCCTTGATAATTCAGGCGCGATGTTTACAGGCTGGGGAACAGATGGTAGCAGATGGTTCTATTTTGATGGCTCAGGAGCTATGAAAACCGGCTGGCTTAAAGAAAATGGAATCTGGTATTATCTTGATGAAGCAGGTATCATGAAGACAGGTTGGTTTAAAGTTGGCCAGAACTGGTACTATGCATATGGTTCAGGAGCTTTGGCAGTCAGCACAACAACACCAGATGGTTACTTTGTAAATGGTAATGGTGAATGGGTAAACTAGGCTGAAGATAGCAAGTCATAGGTACAGTATTCATCTTACTTAACAAAAAGAATGAATGATAAGAAAGAGGTTGATGGCGAACATTGACCTCTTTTTTGGAGTGTCTAGTGTCAGTTGCTACTCGCTGAAAGCAAGGACGAGTCATCATCTATCGCAAATATGCTAGAGTCATCGCTAGACTATTCGTAATTCAAAAATCAACCTTGGACATTTACTTTTGGTATATGTTTATTTCTGGAATGTAAGCTTCATCTGCAATCGAAAAGCAGTGTGAGAAGCAAATACACACCTTGTTTTAATATAAAAGAGGAACTCTATGGGAGAGAATGTAAAGAAATACGAAAGTTTTCAAAATAATTTTCATAAAAACTTTGATAAAACAAATAAAATTCCGAACAAAAATGCAACACAATTGTAATATAAAACACTTGACAAGTATTTACGAGAAGGGATATACTTAATATAAGTACAATCTGAAAATGATTATCAGAAAAGAGGTAATTTAGATGAATAAGAAAAAAATGATTTTAACAAGTCTAGCCAGCGTCGCTATCTTAGGGGCTGGTTTTGTTGTGTCTCAGCCTACTTTTGTAAGAGCAGAAGACGCTCCCGTAGCTAACCAGTCTAAAGCTGAGAAAGACTATGATGCAGCAATGAAAAAATCTGAAGCTGCTAAGAAAGGTTACGAAGAAGCTAAAAAGAAAGCAGAAGACGCTCAGAAAAAATATGAAGACGATCAAAAGAAAACTGAAGAGAAAGCAGAGCTTGTTCGAAAAGCGGATGAAGAACTTCAAAAAGTGAATTTGGCAGTTCAAGAAGCGTATGTAAAATTCCAAGAAGCACAAAGAAAATTTAACGAAAGTCCAAGAAGTAAAAAATCTGATGCTAAAAAGCAATTAGATGATGCATTAGCTCATATTGAAGAGGTAACATTAAAACAAAAAGAGGCGGAAGCGAATTTCAATAAGGAACAAGCAACAGTAGTTCCCGAAGCAAATGAGTTAGCTGAGACTAAGAAAAAAGCAGAAGAGGCTAAAGCAGAAGAAGTAGCAGCTAAGAAAAGATCTGATGAGGCAGCTCAAGAGGTAGAAGTAGCGAAGAAAGACGCCGAAGTAGCTGCTCAAAAAGAATTCTTATCTAATTTTGATAAAGCTTTAGAAGCTACAGTTAAAGAATTAGAAGAAGATTTAAAAAATGCAAAAAATGATCCAGAATTAGCAAAACAAATTCAAGGGTTTATTGATGAATTAAAAAAACGAGCTGCAGATAAGAAGGCTGATTATGAAAAACACCTCAAAGAAGGTCTAACTGCAGAAGACGTTGAAAAAGAAATAGAAGAAAAAGCTAAAGAAGAGGAAGTTGCAGAAGAAAAAGAAGCTAAGGAAGAAGCAGCTGCCCAAAAAGAATTTTTAGCCAATTACGATAAAGCTTTAGAAGCTACAATTAAAGAGCTAGAAAAAGCTGATACGAAAAATAATCCAGAATTAGAAGCACAAAAACAAAAAACGATTGAAGCATTAAAGAAAGAAGCAGCTGAAACGAGAGCTAAAATTGTAGAAGGTTTCAAAAATGGATTAACTGCTGAAGATGCTGAAGAAGCAATAGATGAAGCTGATAAAAAAGCTGCAGAAGAAGATAAAGTTAAAGAAACGCCAGCTGAAAAACCAAAAGCAGAGAAAACAGATGATCAACAAGCTGAAGAAGACTATGCTCGTAGATCAGAAGAAGAATATAACCGCTTGACTCAACAGCAACCGCCAAAACCAGCTGAAACTCCAGCACAACCTTCTGTTCCTGCAAGACCATCTAATCCGACATATGTCCCTTCATACCCTTCATATGTTCCATCATACAGCTCATATTCTGTAGTAAAACCAGCACAACCAGCCGCTCCAAAAACAGGCTGGAAACAAGAAAACGGTATGTGGTACTTCTACAATACTGATGGTTCAATGGCGACAGGTTGGCTCCAAAACAACGATTCATGGTATTATCTCAACAGCAATGGTGCTATGGTAACAGGTTGGCTCCAAAACAACGGTTCATGGTACTACCTAAACAGCAATGGCGCTATGGCAACAGGTTGGGCTAAAGTCAACGGCTCATGGTACTATCTAAACGCTAACGGTGCTATGGCGACAGGTTGGGTGAAAGATGGAGATACCTGGTACTATCTTGAAGCATCAGGTGCTATGAAAGCAAGCCAATGGTTCAAAGTATCAGACAAATGGTACTATGTCAATGGCTCAGGTGCCCTTGTAGTCAATACAACTGTAGATGGCTATAGAGTCAATGCCAATGGTGAATGGGTTAACTAAACCTAATGTAACTAGTTAATACTGACTTCCTGTAAGAACTCTTTAAAGTATTCCCTACAAATACCATATCCTTTCAGTAGATACTATACCCTTGTAGGAAGTTTAGATTAAAAAATAACTCTGTAATCTCTAGCTGGATCTATAGCGCTAGAGACTACGGAGTTTTTTTGATTGGGAAAGAATGGCGGAACTCAACAGACTGTTAGTTTGCTATTGGATTTGAAAATTACAAATTCTTTCTCTTCTTGGCATTTTTGGTCAGGGAAACCTGGTAAGTATTCTGTTCTTTAGTGAGGTAATGGATGATTTGGAAGTCATCGGTTTGAGTCTTGAAATCCACTTCATAGACAGTGGTGACTTGTTCTCCATCATTGCTGGTATCAATGGAGATGAGGTCTAACTCAGTACAGAATTGTGATAGCCCAGATTGGATAGTTTGGAGTTTTTCTTCTTGATTGGCAATTGTGATGGTTAATAGTCTGCGGCGCTGGTGATTGCTCTTGCTTTGTTGTTTTTCTAAAAGAAGCCATACCGCTAAGATAAAGACGGTGAAGAGAACCGCTAGAGCTAGGTAGCCTGTCCCTGCCGCTAGCCCGATAATCATGGCAAGGAAGATAGCAATTAGTTCCCGTGAGCCACTGGTAGCTGAACGGAAACGAATGAGGCTAAAGGTTCCTGCAACGGCGATAGAGGTTCCTAGGCTGCCATTTACCAGAAAGATGACCAAGGTCATCAAGCAGGGGAGTAGGGTCAAACTAACCGCAAATTCCCGTGTATAGAGAGTACGGTGTTTGTAGGCCCAGGTCAGAGCCAAACCTAAAATCAGGCTGACAAAGAGAGCTAGAAAGAGCTGGATAGGGTCTGCAGTGGCAGTTGTATCGTTGAAAATAGAATTAAAAAGATTAGACATAAGTAGTACCTACACTTTCTGTGCTTGGTAGTGGGCTATAGTCCCGCCCCTGAGACTTGTGGTAGGCGCAGCTGTATTTTGAAAACTTCTGCTCTACCAGTCCATGTTGGTCGAGAATATCTTGTAGCCATTGGGGTTTTCTACCTGGAGCTTTAATTTCCATGATGACAATGTCCTCGTTTAGTAGAGGGAAGCCGTCCTTTCCTGAAAATAAACTGACATTATTATTACGATAGGTTAAATTTTGGTCAATAGTGACACGAATTTTATTGTAGGGAAATCCGCTAATTTCTTTCTTTTCCTTGAGAGAAAAGCGGTCGTAGTAAATATACATACGAGGGATGATGGCTTGCTGATATTCCTCTTGGAGTTGCTGAATTTTTTCAATCATCATTTGGTCCTTGATGCTGCTATCCAGCTGTCCTTTTGTCATAAACTGGGTGATAGACTGGGGAGTTGACAAGAGACGATATTTTCGTCCGACACCAGTTCTGTCCTTGGATTTGATTTCTAAAAATACCTGACTATCAGGCTGGACTTGACTGAGATAGGTTCGCATCCGAATCTTTTCTTTACGCTTAGTACCTTGGCTATCATCCTGAATCATATCAAATTGCTCTGTATCAAAGTAGATATTAGAAATGGTAGATGTTGGATAATCATCCTCGACGAGGTATGTTTTTAAATCCTCTATTAAATCAGCCAAGTCCGTCTTGGCAACGATATATTTGGTTTCAATTCGTTTGAAGCTTGTTTCAATTGGTTTCATAAATCCTGTCTCCTTTATTAAACTGTTTCACTACACTATCTTATTAGAAGATATATGTGTCTGGGCAAGTTAAACTTGCTTGTAATTAGTCTAGGGAACTTTCCTAAAACTTTTGTTAAAGATAGCTTAACTGAAACTGAACTTAAGAAAACTTTCAGAAAAAGTTTAGCTTTCTTTTAGACTTTCCCTGTAAACTAAGGTCAAGCTAAATGAAGGCGAGGGAAAAGGTATGAAATCAAAAAAATGGAACCTAATCTTAACCAGTTTAACAGCTCTGACCTTGTTGGCAGCTTGTGGGCAGTCAACGACCAAGTCAAGTACAACTGCAGCGGCAGATACGACTGCTATCACAACTTCGGCTAAAAACAGTCAATCTTCTTATTTTACAGAAAAGGACTATGATACCTCTTATGATGAAAGTACAGCTTCTAAGATTGAATTGTCGGGCTCATCTGCAAATGTCTCAGGTGATGGTGTGACAGTATCTGATTCAACAGTGACCATTACAAAATCTGGAACCTATGTGATTTCAGGTCAGTCTGACGGAGTACAGATCAAGGTCGAGGCAGATAAGTCAGCAGATGTTCACCTAGTCCTAAAAGGTGCGACCATGACCAATACCAATGCAGCAATTTCAGCGACATCAGCCGGTCATGTCTACCTCACTTTAGCAGAAGGAACGACAAACAGCCTGTCTGACTCAAGCTCTAACAGTGATGAAAAGGCAAATGCTGCTCTCTTTTCTAAGGTTGATTTGACCATCAATGGCTCAGGAACTCTCAATGTGGATGGCAAGAAAAGCAATGCTATCAAGGCTAACGACACCCTCCACATCACAGGTGGAACCTTTAACATCACATCAGTTGGCGATGCCTTTAATGTCAATGATGAACTCAACATCACTGGTGCGACCATGACGATCGATGCTAAGGAAGATGGTGTCAAAGTTGACAATGATGACGATATGACTGTCGGAAATATGTATTTAGCTAACAATACCATAACAGTCACAGCAGGGGATGATGGCATTCACGCTTCTGGCAGCCTAGTGATTGATAGCGGTACTTACACAGTCAAGAATTCGACTGAAGGAATTGAAGGAAAAGGCATTACGATAAATGGTGGCGATATCAATGTCTACTCGACAGATGATGGAGTCAATGCAGCCAATAAAAATGCCCAGCAAAGCGATATTTACTTTACCATGACAGGGGGCAATCTAACTGTAGAAGTCGGTCAAGGGGACGCAGATCCAATTGACTCAAACGGGAATATCACGGTTATCGGTGGAACCATTAAAATGACTGGTCAAACAGGTTTTGACTTTGATGGAACAGCAACTTACACAGGTGGGGATATTTACATCAACGACGAAAAACAAACTGATATTGTCAATTCTATGCCTGGAGGCGGTGGACCAAATGGAGGACCTCAAGGAAATGGTGGTCCTGTCGGTCCAGCCCCTGGTGGACAAGGATAAACAAAAAAGGATAGCATTCAATTAGAATGGCTATCTTTTTATATGGGTGATAAATTGATATGTTACGAGGGATTTTATAATCGTAGCTTTCAAAGTTACAATTGTTAGGCTACCCGTCTTTGTTTACTGACTCAGTTCATCAGCTTTCTCCTTGACACTCGGTCAGCTTTTGATACAATAGTACAAAATTAGAGGAGGTAGGTTATGATTCAGAAACACGCGATTCCTATTTTAGAGTTTGATGACAATCCTCAGGCGGTCATCATGCCCAATCACGAGGGGCTGGACTTGCACTTGCCCAAGAAGTGTGTCTATGCTTTTTTAGGTGAGGAGATTGACCGTTATGCGAGGGAAGTAGGGGCGGACTGTGTCGGCGAATTCGTTTCTGCCACCAAGACCTATCCAGTCTATGTCGTGAACTACAAGGGCGAGGAAATTTGTCTGGCTCAGGCTCCTGTAGGTTCAGCTCCAGCAGCCCAGTTTATGGATTGGTTGATTGGCTATGGTGTGGAGCAGATTATTTCCACTGGAACCTGTGGTGTGCTGGCTGATATAGAGGAAAATGCCTTTCTAGTCCCTGTGCGCGCTCTGCGAGATGAAGGAGCTAGTTATCACTATGTGGCACCTTCTCGTTATATGGAAATTCAGGCAGAGGCTATTGCTGCTATTGAGCGAGTGTTGGAAGCCAGAGGGATTTCCTATGAAGAAGTCATGACCTGGACGACAGACGGTTTTTACCGAGAAACGGCTGAAAAGGTGGCTTATCGCAAGGAAGAAGGCTGTGCTGTTGTGGAGATGGAGTGTTCTGCGCTTGCGGCAGTAGCCCAACTGCGTGGGGTTCTCTGGGGAGAATTGTTGTTCACAGCTGATTCCCTAGCAGACTTGGACCAGTACGATAGTCGTGACTGGGGTTCAGAAGCTTTCGAGAAGGCCTTGGAACTCTGCCTTGAGATTGCCTTTCAGATCTAGCTACTCTTCTTCTTTTTATGGTACAATGGATGTATGTTATTCAAATTATTTGTGAAAAAAATTGAAAGGGTCTTGGGTGGACTTTCACCAGCTCGTCGCATTTTTTTAAGTTTCGCTGGAGTTATTCTTATAGGTTCTCTCCTTTTGAGTTTGCCTTTTGTTCAGGCGAGTGGTTCGCAGGCTACTTATTTTGACCATCTCTTTACGACGGTGTCTATGGTCTGTGTAACCGGCCTTTTTACGCAACCAGTGGCTACGACCTATAATGTCTGGGGTCAGTTGATTTGTATGCTCTTGATACAGATTGGTGGTCTGGGGCTCATGACCTTTATCGGGATTTTTTATATCCAAGGCAAGCAAAAGCTTAGTCTGCGTAGTCGTGAAACCATTCAGGAGAGTTTTAGTTATGGGGAAACTCGGTCGCTGAAGGCCTTTATGCGCTCCATCTTTTTGACGACTTTTCTGGTGGAGGGCTTGGGTGCCTTCCTGCTAAGTTTTCGTTTTATTCCTGAGTTCGGCTGGGGACGAGGCATTTTCACCTCTATCTTTTTAGCCATTTCAGCCTTTTGTAATGCTGGTTTTGATAATTTTGGCAGTAGCAGTTTAGTGGCTTTTCAGACGGATCCCTTGATTAATCTGGTCATTGCTGGCTTGATTATCACAGGTGGTCTTGGCTTTATGGTCTGGTTTGACTTGGCAACCCAGTTTGACAAGAAGAAAAAACGCCGTCTGCGGTTCCACACCAAGCTGGTCCTCTTCTTGACTGCAGGGATTTTGCTGTTTGGGACAGGAGCCACCCTCTTTACGGAGTGGCACAATCCAGGCACAATTGGCAATCTTAGTGTTCCAGAGAAAGTGCTAGTCAGCTTTTTCCAAACCGTCAGTATGAGAACAGCTGGTTTTGCCTCTATTGACTATACCCAAGCTCGACCTGTGACCTTGTTTATCTATATCCTACAGATGTTTCTCGGTGGGGCTCCTGGCGGGACGGCTGGGGGGCTCAAGATTACGACTTTCTTTGTCTTGTTAGTTTTTGCGCGTAGTGAATTGCTGGGCTTGCCTCATGCCAATGTTGCGCAGAGAACCATTGAGGCTCGAACAGTCCAAAAATCTTTTAGTGTCTTCATTATCTTTTTGATGACCTTCTTGTTGGGCTTGATGTTGCTGGGAATTACGGCAGAAGGAACACCGCGATTTATCTACCTTATGTTTGAGACTATTTCAGCCCTTGCGACAGTTGGGGTAACGGCAAATCTGACGCCAGAGTTGGGCAAGCTAGCTCTCAGCATTGTCATGGTGCTCATGTTTATCGGCCGTATCGGTCCCTTGACCTTGCTGGTTAGTCTAGCGGATTACCAGCCTGATAAGAAAGATTTGATTCAGTATATGAAAGCAGATATTAGTATTGGATAAGAAAGGAAGAACGATGTCAGATCGTACGATTGGAATTTTAGGCTTGGGGATTTTTGGGAGTAGTGTCCTGACGGCCCTCGCCAAGCAAGATATGAATATCATTGCCATTGATGACCACGCTGAGCACATCAATCAATTTGAGCCTGTTTTGGCGCGTGGAGTTGTTGGCGATATCACAGATGAGGAACTCCTCAGAACTGCAGGAATTGATACCTGTGACACGGTTGTAGTGGCAACAGGGGAAAATCTGGAGTCGAGTGTGCTTGCAGTTATGCATTGTAAGAGTCTAGGGGTACCAAGGGTTATTGCCAAGGTCAAAAGTCAGACAGCCAAGAAGGTGCTGGAAAAAATCGGTGCCGACTCGGTGATTTCACCTGAGTATGAAATGGGGCAGTCCCTAGCGCAGACCATTCTCTTTCATAACAATGTTGATGTCTTTCAGCTGGATAAAAATGTGTCTATCGTTGAGATGAAGATTCCGAGTGTTTGGGCAGGTCAAAGCCTGAGCCAGCTGGATCTACGTGGCCAATACAATCTCAATGTCCTAGGATTTCGTGAACAAGAAAATTCACCGCTAGACGTCCAATTTGGACCCAATGACCTCTTGGAAGCGGATGCCTATATCTTGGCGGTCATTAACAACCAGTATCTAGATGATTTGGCAGAATTAAATTTGTAAAAAAATTAATATAAGTATTTTATAAGAGGGATTTAAGAAAAATTTTAACTTTTTCTTAATCCTTTTTAATTTTAGGAGATTATACTAGAGTCATCAAATAAAGAAAAACTCTAAGGAGAATCCTATGAAATTCAATCCAAATCAAAGATATACTCGTTGGTCTATTCGCCGTCTCAGTGTCGGTGTTGCCTCAGTTGTTGTAGCCAGTGGCTTTTTTGTCCTAGTTGGCCAACCAAGTTCGGTGCGTGCCGACGTGGTCAATCCAACCCCTGCTCAAGTCGTGCCAGACGCAACGTCGGTGAGTGAAAAGAGCGACTTACCAGTAGGAGTTCTCAAAGAAGCAGTCTATACAGCTCTTCCTTCAGAACAGGCAGACTCAACACCTAAAGCGAGCTTGGATACTACAAGCTCTCCAGAAAAAGTGAATGTAGCTGATAAAGACCAAGTGGTAGCGCCAAAAGAAGAAGTGCAAGCAAAATCAGAATCTAAGAAAGAAACGGAAGATGCGGTTAAACCTGTGGAAAGTCCTGCAGCTACAGTTGCTGGACAAGACCGTGAAGCAAATGAAGCGCAACCAGCAACCACTCCAGCTGAAGTGCAAAAAGGCGTGGCCGATAACACCAAAGACACAGTAGATGTTCCAGCCACTTACTTGGATAAAGCCAACTTCCCTGGTCCATTCACAGCTGGTGTCAACCAAGTCATCCCATATGAATTCTTCGCAGGTGACGGTATGTTAACTCGTCTGATTTTGAAAGCATCCGACAAGGCTCCATGGTCAGACAACGGTTCAGCTAAAAATCCCGCTCTTCCACCGGTAGAGAAATTGGGTAAAGGTCTCTACTTCTATGAAGTGGACTTGGCTGGCACTCAAGGAAAATCAGATAAAGAACTTCTTGCCCTCTTGAAACAAAATGGTACACAAAGCTATAAGGCTACTATCAAGGTGTATGGTGCCAAAGATGGCAAGGCTGATTTGAGCAATCTCGTAGCGACAAAAGATTTGGATGTCAACTTGAACGGCTTAACTACTCCAGCTGAAGTGCAAAAAGGCGTAGCCGACAACACTAAAGACACAGTAGACGTTCCCGCTACTTACTTGGACAAAGCCAACTTCCCAGGTCCATTCACAGCTGGTGTCAACCAAGTCATTCCATATGAATTCTTCGCAGGTGATGGTATGTTGACACGCCTTATCTTGAAAGCTTCTGACAAGGCACCATGGTCAGACAACGGTTCAGCTAAAAATCCTGCTCTCCCACCAGTAGAAAAATTGGGCAAAGGCCTCTACTTCTATGAAGTGGATTTGGCTGGCACTCAAGGCAAATCAGATAAAGACTTGTTAGAGTTGTTGAAACAAAACGGTACACATAGCTATAAAGCTACCATCAAAGTGTACGGTGCGAAAGACGGCAAGGCAGATTTGAGCAACCTCGTAGCAACTAAGGATTTGACAGTAAACTTGAATGGACATCAGTCTCTTGTTCCGATGCAGTCAGGTTTCGTCCCATCTTCTAATGGTTCAGCTATGCCGGCTCCAATGATGAATAGTCATCAAGATGCGTCTAAGACGAACGCTCAAATGCCAAGTGCCAATCAAGATGAGATGAAATCTAAAATGCCAGCTGCTAGCCAGGATAAGATGATGCCTAACAAAGAGCAGGACAAAACCATGAATGCTAGCCAGCCTATGGCAACACCAAGCATGAAACAAGACCAAACTCCAGCAGCCTCAAGCAAAATGTCTGATGAAGGCAAGATGGTAGCTAATAACAAGGTGTCAAGTCCAATGATGGCTGATCAAATGAAAGAGCAAAAAGACATGCTTCCATATACTGGTGAAGCTCAAACATCAATGGCTACTATTGGATTCTTTGGACTCGCCTTGGCTGGACTGCTAGGTGGCCTCGGTTTGAAAGCTAAAAAAGAGGAAAATGACTAGTCTAACTACAGACTTTCTATCTAGGATATGAAAAATCCAGATATCGTTTAGAATGTTCGTAAAGTGATTAAAATAGTGTTATACTATTGTGGTATAGCACTGTTTTTTTCAAAGGAGAGACAGATGGGAAAGACAATTTTACTCGTTGACGACGAGGTAGAAATCACAGATATTCATCAACGCTATCTGGTTCAGGCAGGGTATCAGGTTTTGGTGGCTCATGATGGAGTAGAGGCCTTGGAAATCTTCAAGCGAAAACCGATTGATTTGATTATTACAGATATCATGATGCCTCGGATGGATGGCTATGATTTGATTAGTGAAGTTCAGTATCAATCTCCAGATCAGCCTTTTCTCTTTATCACGGCTAAGACCAGTGAGCAGGACAAGATTTATGGCCTGAGCTTAGGGGCAGATGACTTTATTGCCAAGCCCTTTAGCCCACGTGAGCTGGTTTTGCGTGTCCACAATATCTTGCGTCGCCTTCATCGTGGAGGTGAGACAGAGGTTGTCAGTCTCGGGGATTTACGGATGAATCACGGTAGCCATGAGGTCCAAGTCGGAGATGTGGCGCTTGATTTGACAGTCAAATCCTTCGAACTTCTATGGCTTTTAGCCAGCAATCCAGAGCGGGTTTTCTCTAAGACAGACCTTTATGAAAAGGTCTGGCAAGAAGACTATGTGGATGATACCAATACCTTGAATGTTCATATTCATGCTCTTAGACAGGAGTTGGCTAAACATGCCAGTGCAGAAACGCCTACTATCAAAACCGTCTGGGGCTTGGGCTACAAAATTGAGAAAGCACGAGGTAGTTAATGAAATTAAAAAGTTATATTTTAGTGGGATATATCATTTCAACACTCCTAACGATTATCGTGGTTTTTTGGGCCATCCAGCGCATGTTAATTCAGCAAAGAGAAATTTATTTCCTGATTGGCATGACTTTAATCGCAAGTTTTGTTGGTGCTGGGATTAGTCTCTTTCTCCTATCGCCAGTCTTTACATCATTGGCCAAACTTAAGGAACATGCCAAGCGAGTAGCGGACAAGGACTTTCCATCAAGTCTGGAGGTTCAAGGCCCTGTAGAATTTCAACAATTAGGCCAAGCTTTCAATGAAATGTCCCATGATTTGCAGGCGACCTTTGATTCCTTGGAAGAAAGCGAACGTGAAAAGGGCTTGATGATTGCTCAACTATCGCATGATATCAAGACCCCCATCACTTCAATCCAAGCGACGGTAGAAGGGATTTTGGATGGGGTTATCAAGGAAGGAGAACAGGACCATTATCTAGCAACCATTGGGCGCCAGACTGAAAGACTCAATAAACTGGTTGAGGAGTTGAATTTTTTGACCCTAAATACAGCTAGAAATCAGGTGGGAACTACCAGCAAAGACAGCATTTTTCTGGATCAGCTCTTGATTGAGTGTATGAGTGAATTTCAGTTCTTGATTGAGCAGGAGGAGAGAGATGTCCACTTGCAAGTAATCCCAGAGTCTGCTCGGATTGAAGGAGATTATGCCAAGCTTTCTCGCATCTTGGTGAATCTGGTCAATAACGCATTTAAATACTCGGCTCCAGGAACCAAGCTGGAAGTGGTGGCTAAGCTGGAGAAAAACCAGCTTTCAATCAGTGTGACCGATGAGGGGCAGGGGATTGCTCCAGAGGATTTGGAGAATATTTTCAAACGCCTTTATCGTGTCGAAACTTCGCGTAATATGAAAACAGGTGGTCATGGCTTGGGTCTTGCGATTGCGCGTGAATTGGCCCATCAATTGGGTGGAGAAATCACAGTTACCAGCCAGTACGGCCTAGGAAGCACCTTTACCCTCTTTCTTCACCTCTCTGGTAATGAAAATAAAGCTTAAAACCCCTTTACAAATCTAGCCATTCATGGTAAAATGAATTTTGTGTGAAATATCAGCAGGAAAGCATGAAGCTCGTCAACAGGTGTCTTATGATAAGTAACCTTGGCTGTTTAGGCGAAGGGCATCTGCACGAATCAGGGCTTTCTAAGTGACTATTTCCACCGAAATATTATTTATATCAGGAGGACATTCACATGTCACGTTATACAGGACCATCTTGGAAACAAGCTCGTCGCCTTGGCCTTTCACTTACAGGTACAGGTAAAGAATTGGCACGTCGTAACTACGTACCAGGACAACACGGACCAAACAACCGTTCTAAATTGTCAGAATACGGTTTGCAATTGGCTGAAAAACAAAAACTTCGTTTCACTTATGGTGTAGGTGAAAAACAATTCCGTAACTTGTTCGTACAAGCTACAAAAATCAAAGGCGGAATCCTAGGTTTCAACTTCATGCTTCTTTTGGAGCGTCGTTTGGATAACGTTGTTTACCGTCTTGGTCTTGCGACTACTCGTCGTCAAGCTCGTCAATTCGTAAACCACGGTCACATCCTTGTTGACGGAAAACGTGTTGATATCCCATCATACCGTGTAACTCCAGGTCAAGTGATCTCAGTTCGTGAAAAATCATTGAAAGTTCCAGCTATCCTTGAAGCAGTAGAAGCTACTCTTGGACGTCCAGCATTCGTATCATTCGACGCTGAAAAATTGGAAGGTTCATTGACTCGCTTGCCAGAACGCGATGAAATCAACCCAGAAATCAACGAAGCACTTGTCGTTGAATTCTACAACAAAATGCTTTAAGATAAGACTTTATATTGTAAGAAGCCTACAACAGTGGGCTTTTTGCTTTGTCTCAAAATGTTGATTTCAGGGTTTGTCATCATTTTTATCATCACTTATAACGAACTCACAGCTTTCTCATAAAATGAGACGGCTGTTTTTGCTTTTTCTTTGGAGAGATGACTGTAAGTGTCCATAGCCATAGCTAGTGTAGAATGACCTAGACGGTGTTGCAGTTCTTTATATGGTATTCCAGAGTTTAACAAGAGACTAGTGTGTGTGTGTCTAAAACCGTGGAATCCGATATTAGGAACACCAGCATGTTTGAAACGTGTGTTTAAACATGTTGCTAGTGTTTTATTGTTTGGGTATTGAGGAAATAAGAGAAGTTTAAAAGTCTATCATTTTAAATTTGATGTTTACAAAATGATAAGCAGATAAGCAAAGCAATAACTTGCCTTAATTGCTTACATAATGACAAGGAGATAGGAGAGATAAAAATGTCTCCTAATTCCTTACCAAATAGTATGGAGAATGGACTTGAACCAAGAGCGAACATCGAGAAAATGTAAAAAAGCACTTAGCATAATCTAAGCGCTCGAGAGTAGTGGACGGTGTGCCTGTCCCGTCATCTCATACTATGAAGTTGCGTAGCGACACTATCATTTCTACCTCACTTCTCTTTAAACTAATTATATCATAAAGGAGTAGCAGCTTGACCACTGACGAAGTAGAAAAGAAGCTAAAAAGCTATCGTAATAGTGTCTTGTTGATTGAATATTAGGCTAGGAAAGTTTATAATGAAGTTAAAGTAAAGGAGGTTTCGTTTTAGATATGATGATACCACCAAGTAAAGAGCTCTTGATTTTTTATAATCAAATTCATGAGTGGGTTGACCAAGTTTATCCAGACCAAGATAAACCTTCTTTATCGTTTAAGAAAGACACTCCACAATCTATTTTAGATTTATTTGATAGTATTAAATCTAAAATTGGTTTTGATTACTCAGAACACAAGTATTGAAATAATAATTATGGACAAGTTAAATATGAAAAATAAGATAATTGATGTTTATAAAATAGCGCATCGTCTTGTTTCTATTACTGTTGAGAATCCTGATTTTTCAGATTTGAAAATCAATCAGTTTGTTAGAATTGGAGAAAAAGAGTATAGGGTACGTAGTGTCCCTATGATTCATTCAGCTCCACCTAAATCGATCTTAGAAATAGATACATTTGCGATTGACTACACTGAGGACGACTTGATGATATAGAGGCGGTATTTAGGAGATCGGATAGCGAAGCTTAATGGATCGATAGAATTGTAGCAAGAATATGGTGTTTGTGATAAAAGATATATAAGGACTAATAGAAAATAGAAGTATTTAAAGATGATTAAAATTTCAATCAGTTTGTTACTAGATGCAATCGAAGATAATGTTGATTACAAAGTGATTCAGTCTCTTGAACTTGAGGATCAACTTAGAGAATTGACAAGGCAATTTCAGGGAGAAAACGGGGAATTCTTAGTAAAAGAAGAAGCATTTGAAATACTGCCTTTTGATAGAGATACTAAGGATAATATTATTAAACAAATAAAGCAAAATAGTCAAAATGTTTTCGAAGACGATTTCGATACCTTGTTGCAATTATATTTTTGAGCACCAAGAATAATTCAAGCACTTATTTCACACTAAATAGAAAATGACAAAGATTGATAAACAAATTATTACGATGTACAAAATAGAAGATGGAGCCTCTAAGAGGCAGTATTCTATTGTGAGTGGAGGTTGTAAAGGTATTGCAACTATCGATAAAATTACTTTGGAATATAGCTATGTTGGAGATGATTTAGGACAATTCGCTTCGTTTGTAAAAGATACTTTAAGTAAAAGCATTAAGTTAGGAAAAGAATTGCCAGATAAGTTTTCGTATGGCTTTGGATAAGCTGCGGAATATTTTATATAGGAGAATCAAGACATATTATGGTAATATTAGATGATTTACGAACATTGTATGACAATGGTTGGGACGCTTCTTTTGATTATAAGGGTCAAGCATGTGGGATTTTCCCTAATTCTGTTTATGACATTGTAGTCGTCCTTGGAGATAATGAATTTAAAGTGTCATCTTTTGATGAGTTAATTTCTTTACAGATTAAAGGGAAAACTTTGCTGGAAATCATGAGTGAGGTTGAAGTACAATATGGTTGAAGGACACTAGAGAAAAAGATAGACAATAAATTCAGATGCACAGATTGAAAGTTGAGAAAAAAGTGCTATAATTAAGATATGAAGGATAGAGGTTGAGAATCTGTCACCAACGCGCCACTTATAGTGGGTCGAGAAATGCAGGAGCCTCGACAGTCCTGCCTATCCTTGCAAGTCAATCAGCCCTTAACTATGAATCTAGGGGCTTTTTGCTTTGTCTTAAAATGTTGATTTCTGGGTTTGTTTAGAAATTTGCTAGTAAGGTTATTTGTGCATCTAAGCCTATCTATGCCAAGAATTAAGCTATAAATCTGGTATGATATAATGTTTTGGCCCCCTCAATTTAAGGAAGGGAGGTGTTACATATGCTAGAAACTTTACTCACAGTGTTTCTAGCTCCGTTACTTATTAACGTGTTATCTGAACTTTTCAAGTTATGTCTTAAGAAACGTAAGAAGTAATAGTTAACCCTTTAAGAGGGTAGCAAAAAAAACCATCGAAACTAAGGGGGAGTTTTCGTATGTTAAAAAGAAGTCTGAAATCGGTGGATGAAAAGTTAGAAGTTGTTTTTTTATATTGAACAAGAAAAATCGATATCGACTTTAATAAAAATGTTTAGAGTAAGTGATGAAACCATCAGAAATTGGATTTGTAAGTATAAAAAAGATGGTGTAGAAGATTTCAAAGAGAGTCAGGGATAGAAAGAATATAGTTCATAGTTAAAGGAGATTTCCGTATGAAAATAAGGACTTAAGATAATTTTTTAAGAACGTATTGAAATTGTTAACTCTACCATTACCCATGATAAAGATTATCGAGCGGTTATTGAGAAGTATGGGAACTTATTTCAGAAGTTTTATTCGGCAATACAACAGCCTTGTTCCTCATATCAAGAGGAGCAAGGCTGTTGTATAATATCTTATTATTTCATTGCCCCCTAGACTGGGAGTAATTCAAAATTTGATTTTGAAATGAGCTAATTTTTCAGATGAACACTACATTATTTTTAAGTGATGAATACTAATCTTTGTACTCTGGGAATCTGAGTTTATGATAATTTATCAAATATGAAAGTCTCTTAGAAGTAAGAATTTCTTCATCAATTTTATAGCCATTTTTTCGGGATAGTGAAATGAAATCCTTTCTAACTTCAGTGGAGAAAATAGGGAATCCGTTATTATCGAATGTCATCTTGTACTTATCAAAGTACTGGTCTTCATCACCTGGTTTTAATAATAGTGCATTGTTAGGGTCATAAGCTGCATCCAATTGTCGATTAGCTAAAGCTTCAGCGGAAGCATAGATATGTGAGACAACTAATCCTTCTTGTTCCTCCTTAGAGAACCATGAAATTTTTTTACCATAAATACGATTGCTTTCTTCGAAAACAGCCTTTTTCATAAGAGCAAAACGATAGGAGTCGCGAGTAGTATTACCTTTATCAGGTAAAAATTCATGGGCGTTTTCAGAGAGACAAATCATAAATTGCTTCTTATCTTTTTTTATTACCTCAAATAAGTTTAGATTTGACAAAACAGCTTTGAGATGAGCTACTTGATTGTATTTACGTTTAAAGAAGTTTATATGGTTTGCCCAATTCTTATCCTGTAGGATTTTCTTATCAGTGGCATAAGGGCTAGCAGTCACGTCCATTTGCATGACACCAAGTAACTCATCCATTTCTAATTTTTTATCAGATTTATTTAAAAGAGTATTTACAAGAAACTTAATTTGATTTGTTTCGCTATCATCGGATGTCATAGATGAATTAAATGATGAATATTGATATACAGTATCTGAAAATAATCGGCGTAATTCATTATTAGTTTGATTTCGTTTAATATACTGTTTTGCGGCAGGTACGT
The DNA here is from genome assembly GCF_963521865.1 of uncultured Streptococcus sp. Lineage (GTDB taxonomy): Bacteria > Bacillota > Bacilli > Lactobacillales > Streptococcaceae > Streptococcus. The sequence goes on along the minus strand of NZ_CAUQWY010000006.1, from coordinate 46,004 downwards.
ACCCATTCAGATATGGTTTAATAAAGCCGAGTTTAACAAAGGTGTTTAGCTGTTTTCTCGTAGTTGCTCCGGTTTTATCATCGTTTGGGAAAAGATGTTGGATATCGTTTTGTAAGTCCTGATAGTGAGCTATTGCTGTAAATTGTTTATGATTAGAGTTAAGGTTTTTTATTAGATCAGAAGGTGTACGATTACCTAATTCATATTTATCGATATGATTAATGATAACTTCTAAAGTCCTTTTGAATTGGTCTCCGTAAAAATTTGTGAGCGCGAGTGTGCATTTCCAATAATTTTCATAGTTCTGAACTTGAATAACTTTTTTTCTTGAGTTTAATCTTGAATTCATATGTTTACCTTATTTATAAAATTTAACTATTGCTATCATTTCAATATTTTTATTCTTTGTATTTTTACCGCTAACTTGATAATTATGTTTCTTCTCCTTAACTTCAACATCTCCATAAAACTCAAACATCTCGACCATAATATCAAAAATATTTTGAGATGCAGAGTTTAGACTTAAAACGAGATATTCAGAGTGTACACTTGCTAATTCGACTATTTTTTCAAAGTATGGTAAGAAATTTGAACGATTAGTTATGTCTATATAATCAATATTTTTACGGAAAATTTTATCAAATTTTCCGTAAAAAGAATCATAGTTATTCATAGTTCCAGGGTATGGGGGATCTAAATAAATGATATCAACCTGCTTTGATTTTTTAATTGCTTGTAAAGCATCTAATTGGAAGACCTTATTTTGTTTTTTATTGTCAAAAATGGCGTTGTTATAACTATTTAAATCAGATAAGATGTGATTTATGAAAGGTTCATTATGATAAGCTCTACGTCTGCCGTATTTTTTATAAGAGTATTCCTCGTCTCTTAGTTTTAAAATATTATTCCAATCAAGGTTCATTCGAGAGTAAGGTAATTTACGAATCATTGCTCTCCTTATTAGGGATTGAAGCAAAAATTTTTTATAACCTTTTAGATGGTTGGAAAAAAATACAAGTTTTGAAAGTTCATCAATTTCGTGTGGATAATATAATGTATTTTCTAACCAAGATAGCTGTTTTCGTAGGTTGAAATCATCAAAATCAGCAAATTTTAGTATTTCTTCTTGTGAAAGTAAAGTGTCTTTATTTTCGATTAATGCTTTATTTACAACGTAAGAAGCATAAAGTGAATCATTTGAATAGACTTCAAACCCACGCTTTTTTGATTCAAAGGATACTGATGAACCTCCGGCAAAAAGATCTAACACACGTCCTTGAGTAATTGGAAAATTATCTAAAATCCAAGAAGAAAGCTTTTCTTTATTTCCAATATAATTTATCTTTGGTAATTTGTTATTAAACATAATCTCCTTCATATGATTTTAAAGTTTTCTTAACCTCTTCGGCAATTGCTTTAGCTAATTTTGGTGGCACAGCATTTCCAATTTGTTGTTGAATAGATATGCTATTTCCTTCAAAAATGAAATTATCTGGAAAAGTTTGTAATCTGGCTAATTCTCTTGGAGAAAGGGCGCGGTTTTGACTATAATGAAATATTTTTCTCATATCTCCAGTAATTGTTACTGATGGTTTGTTACTTGCATATCGAATATATTTTCTTACATCTCCTGATTTAGGGCGGATTTCAGTAGGGATATCATTTCGATCCCCACCATCTTTAACATATGACATTTTTTGAAGCATTTGTTCTGAGTGAGTCATAGCAAAATGATTAGGTATTTCTGAACTCTGACCATTTTTGAGAGGAGGCAAATCATCAATTGTTTCTCGAACAGTTGGTGTAATTCCTTGTTTCTTTGGATAATGGAATACACCACATTTTGTACCGACAATAAAGATACGCTGCCTTTTTTGAGGAACTCCATAATCTGCTGCTTGTAAAACCTCTGCTTTTACATCATATCCTAAATTTTCGAATTCTGTCAGAATTTCTTTTATTGTTTGTCCTTTATTATGTGTTGCAAGTCTTGCTACATTTTCCATTAAAAACATCTTAGGTTGAAGAACATGAACAAATCTCACAAATTCTTTGAATAGCTTATTTCTCTCATCATCTACAAAACGCCGACCAATATTACCAGCGATGCTGAACCCTTGGCATGGGGGACCGCCTACGATAATATCTACAATGTTATTATTTTGGAGTTCTCTAATCTTCGAGTTTGAGACTTCTTTGATATCCCCTTCAATCAAAGTGTGATGTGGGAAATTTCTTCTGTATGTTTTAGCGGCTTGATGATTAAATTCAACAGAAAATAAATTTTCGAATCCTGCTTGTGCAAATCCTAATGATAGACCTCCGGAACCAGAAAAAAGGTCAATTACTTTGTATTTACTCATTAGCTTGTTCTAATTTTACCTCTTTCATTATATTTATTGATACTATTATTTTGTAGTGATTAATACAAAATAATAGTTTAACTGGAAAAAAATAGTCTGTAAAAAAACAGCGAAATTAATCGCTGAATTTTATATAATATATTTATTTAACTTCTGTAAACACAACGTGTTTGCGAAGTTTTGGTGAGTATTTCTTCAATTGAAGACGGTCTGGAGTGTTACGTTTGTTTTTAGAAGTAAGGTACAAGCGTTCACCAGATTCTTTGTGTTCAAGTGTAATATTTACGCGCATGGTATCTCCCTTCTATTATTCAGCTGATGCAGCTTTAGCGATTTTACGTCCTTTGTAGTATCCTTTAAGTGATACACGGTGAGAACGTGAGTAATCTCCAGTAGTTTCGTCAAAGTTTACAGATGGAGCTGTTACTTTGTAGTGTGTACGACGTTTGTTTTTCTTCGCTTTTGAAGTGCGACGTGCAGGTACTGCCATTTTGATTTCTCCTTTAGGTATTTATATTCGATTCAATCTACTGATTTTCATCAACCATACTAGGATAACACATTTTTTTTGTAAAGTAAAGTTACTTGACAAAAAAAGATGAAAAAATTAGAAGGTCATCAAGCAAATTAATCGAAATTTTCTGAAAATTCAAGAATTTTCTTCTGTTCATTGCTTTTAAAATGTGCTATAATAGTAAAAACTGAAATGGGAGGGAACAAATGACTGAATTAGATAAACGTCACCGCAGTAGCATTTATGACAGTATGGTAAAATCACCAAACCGTGCCATGCTTCGTGCGACTGGTATGACAGATAAGGACTTTGAAACACCGATTGTTGGGGTCATTTCGACTTGGGCGGAAAATACACCATGTAACATTCACCTGCATGATTTTGGGAAATTGGCTAAAGAAGGTGTCAAATCTGCAGGTGCTTGGCCTGTGCAGTTTGGAACTATTACTGTAGCGGATGGGATTGCCATGGGAACGCCTGGTATGCGTTTCTCTTTGACATCTCGTGATATCATCGCGGACTCAATCGAGGCGGCTATGGGAGGTCACAACGTCGATGCTTTTGTTGCTATCGGTGGCTGTGACAAGAACATGCCTGGTTCTATGATTGCCATTGCCAATATGGATATTCCAGCTATTTTCGCCTATGGTGGAACCATTGCACCGGGAAATCTTGATGGAAAAGACATTGACTTGGTTTCTGTATTTGAGGGAATCGGGAAATGGAACCACGGTGACATGACGGCTGAGGACGTGAAACGTCTTGAATGTAATGCCTGCCCTGGCCCTGGTGGCTGTGGTGGTATGTATACTGCTAATACCATGGCGACTGCTATCGAAGTTTTGGGTATGAGTTTGCCAGGCTCTTCATCTCACCCAGCTGAATCAGCTGACAAGAAAGAAGACATCGAAGCAGCAGGACGTGCTGTTGTTAAGATGTTGGAACTTGGTCTCAAACCATCAGATATCTTGACTCGTGAAGCCTTTGAAGATGCCATCACTGTAACCATGGCTCTCGGTGGTTCTACAAACGCCACTCTTCACTTGCTTGCCATTGCCCATGCTGCCAATGTTGACTTGTCACTTGAGGACTTTAATACGATCCAAGAACGTGTGCCTCACTTGGCTGACTTGAAACCATCTGGTCAGTATGTCTTCCAAGATCTTTACGAAGTCGGTGGTGTGCCTGCGGTTATGAAGTACTTGTTGGCGAATGGCTTCCTTCACGGAGATCGTATCACATGTACTGGTAAGACAGTTGCTGAGAATTTGGCTGACTTTGCAGACCTCACACCAGGTCAAAAAGTCATTATGCCACTTGAAAATCCAAAACGTGCGGATGGTCCGCTTATCATCTTGAACGGGAACCTTGCTCCTGACGGTGCGGTTGCTAAAGTATCAGGTGTGAAAGTGCGTCGTCATGTTGGACCAGCTAAGGTCTTTGACTCAGAAGAAGATGCTATTCAGGCTGTTCTGACAGATGAAATCGTTGATGGCGATGTAGTCGTTGTTCGTTTCGTTGGACCTAAAGGTGGTCCTGGTATGCCTGAGATGCTGTCACTTTCATCAATGATTGTTGGTAAAGGTCAGGGAGACAAGGTTGCCCTCTTGACAGATGGTCGTTTCTCTGGTGGTACTTATGGTCTGGTTGTTGGACATATCGCTCCTGAAGCTCAGGATGGTGGACCAATTGCCTACCTTCGTACAGGCGATATCGTTACGGTTGACCAAGATACCAAAGAAATTTCCATGGCCGTATCCGAGGAAGAACTTGAAAAACGCAAGGCAGAAACAACCTTGCCACCACTTTACAGCCGTGGTGTTCTTGGTAAATATGCCCATATCGTATCATCTGCTTCACGCGGAGCCGTGACAGACTTCTGGAATATGGACAAGTCAGGTAAAAAATAAACTCATACTCTTCGAAAATCTCTTCAAACCACGTCAACGTCGCCTTGCCGTAGGTATGGTTACTGACTTCGTCAGTTCTATCTACAACCTCAAAACACTGTTTTGAGCAACCTGCGGCTAGTTTTCTAGTTTGCTCTTCATTGAGTATCAAAAAGCAAGCCAACTTCGGCTTGCTTCTTTTCATCTTCAAAAGTGATTTACCTGCTTAACGAGGTGGTAGTCCAAGGGCAATGCGGCCGTAGCGACTGATTCGTGTGATTTTCCAAGCAGGCGACCAGGTAACTTCAACCTTTACATCTTCGATACCCTCGATTTGTTTCAGACCTGCCACGATTTCGATAGGCAGGCTTTCGGCGCAATCGCAGGCTGTGTCAGTGAAGGTCATGACAATCTTACAGAGGCCTGTTTCGTCCAGATTGATTTCATAAATCAGGCCTAGATTGTAAACATCCAATTCCACATCTGTATCAAAAACCTTCTCTAGTTTTTCGATAATTTGGTCTTGCAAGGCCAAAGCACGGTCATTGATTTTGATATCGTCTCTCATAGCAGTCCCTCCACGTGATAAATATCCTCTATTTTCTCATAATTCTGACAATTTGGCAAGTTTTTGATGAATTTTCTGAAAAAATATGATAACATAAAGAAAATGCTGAATTAAGGGGAAGCCTATGGAGCAGATTGGAAAAGTCTTTAGACAATTGCGAGAGTCAAGAAATATCTCGCTGAGACAAGCAACTGGAGGACAATTTTCGCCGTCTATGTTGTCCCGCTTTGAAACAGGTCAGAGTGAGCTTTCGGTGGAAAAGTTTCTATTTGCCCTAGAAAATATATCTGCCAGTGTAGAGGAAATCCTCTTTCTGGCGAGAGGTTTTCAGCATGATACAGATTCTGAGTTGAGAAAAGAAATCATAGATGTCTTGGATCCAAAGAATATAGCTCCGCTTGAGGACTTGTATCGCAGGGAGTATCAAAAGCATGCCCATTCTCAAAACAAACAGAAACATATTCTAAATGCCATTATTATCAAGTCTTATATGAAGAGCATGGATGAAAGTGTAGAGTTAACAGCAGAGGAAGGAAAAGTCCTTCATGACTATCTGTTTTCTACCGAGATTTGGGGAATCTATGAACTCAATTTATTTTCAGTCAGTTCACCATTTCTATCTGTTTCTCTTTTCACTAGGTATGTTAGAGAGATGGTACGTAAATCTGATTTTCTAATGGAAATGTCTGGCAATCGAAACCTTTTTCACACTATACTATTGAATGGCTTTTTAGCTAGCATTGAGTGTGAAGAATTTACCTATGCCTCTTATTTTAAACGTGTCATCGAAGAGCATTTCTACAATGAAAATGAAACCTATTTCCGAACTGTTTATCTGTGGGCAGAAGGTCTCCTTGATAGCAAGCAGGGAAGAGTCAAGGAAGGTCAGAAAAAGATGGAAGATGCTGTCCGTATTTTTGAGATGCTTGGTTGTGACAAATCTGCGGATTACTATAGAAAAACTCTCGATTCTTGAATATCTGCAAACTAAGAAAATCATTTGAAATTTGAAGCGATAGAACTTTTGACTACTCGCAGGTCATCAAAGAGATTTTATCGTTGCTTTGCTTATTTTGTGTGTTGCATATATTCAAAAAAATTTCTCGCTAATTCATAAGTGCTATACTATGGTCATACTTCATATTGAACTTATAACAAGAAGGGAGATTATCTATGAAACTATTGTTTAGAAATCAAGCTTATCGTCTTTTGACTTTATCACGCTTCTTCAATGCTTTTGGTGCTTCGATTTTTAATCTGGTATTTATCGTCTATGCATCGACCCTACCACAAGCCTCTTTTGCGGTTGCTATGGCGAATATTGTCATGATTCTTCCGACTTTCTTTACAGTTTTTGTAGGGATTCGGGCAGATTATACGAGGGCCAAGGTCAAATGGATGGTCTATAGTGGTTTGTTTCAGGCGATTTTATTTTTTCTAGCAGCTTTAGTTGTCCAGCAAGCTAGTCTCTTTGCCTTTTCTAGCCTGTGTTTAATCAATGTCATTAGTGATGTCATCAGTGATTTTGCGGGTGGCTTGCGCATGCCTCTCATTAAAGAAAAAGTAGCTGAAGACGATCTGATGGAGGCTTATTCTTTTAACCAGTTTATCACCTATATTTCAGCTATTGGTGGTCAAGCTTTTGGAGTCTGGCTCTTAGGTCTATCGGTCAACAATTTTTCCCTCGTTGCGGGAATCAATGCCTGTTTCTTCCTAGTATCAGCCGTCATTCTCTTTTTAGGAAAAAGCAAATTGAGCCTGTCAATGTCATCTGCTGATGGTGAAATTCTAAAAAATGAGAAGCTTCCGATCAAAGAGCAGTTCCTAACGATTTATCGAAATTTACGTCTCGTTTTTCTTAAAGGTGGACAGAAAAACTTTGGATTCATGATCTTTGCTGTCTTGCTTATCAATGCCTTGGGTGGCGCTTTAGGAAGCATCTATAACATCTTCTTTTTGAGCCATTCTCTTTTGGACTTTTCTTACACAGAGGCATTATTTATCAGTCAATTCTGTGCTTTGTTAGCAATCATCATCAGTAGCCTTACGGGCAATGATTATTTTGGGAAGCAGTCCCTGCCTAGATTGATGATGTGGGTGACCGTAGGACTCAGTCTAGTTGGTCTAGCTAATTTATTCAATCAAGTCGTACTTGGTTTACTATTTCTCTGTTCAACTCTGTATGTGTCTGGTAAAGTTCAACCAAAGATTAGTGCCATGCTCCTGAAAAATCTAGCTCCAGAGGTTCTAGCTCGTACCAGTAATTTTTTAGGTTTATTGTTCACCTTATCCATACCTGTGGGAACAGCCTGTTTTTCACTTGTTGCCGTATGGAATATACAGTTGACTTGGATGCTATTTGTTGGTTTTTCCTTCCTGGCTATTCTTTTGACAGTTATTAATCTCAAAAATGATATCTAAATCCTAAATTTTTTCTCACTGTTTTAATCCCTTTATTTATGGTAAAATAAGACTATTAAGTTTAAAGAGGATTCCCTATGAAATTACAAAAACCAAAAGGAACGCAGGATATTTTACCTGCTGAGTCTGCCAAATGGCAGTACGTTGAGGGCTTTGCCCGTGAGATTTTCAAGCGCTATAACTATGCAGAAGTGCGCACGCCCATTTTTGAGCATTACGAGGTTATCAGCCGTTCTGTCGGAGATACAACGGATATCGTAACCAAGGAAATGTATGATTTCTATGACAAGGGTGACCGCCATATTACCCTCCGTCCAGAAGGAACTGCGCCCGTTGTCCGTTCCTATGTGGAAAATAAACTTTTCGCACCAGAAGTGCAAAAGCCAAGTAAGTTCTACTACATGGGACCTATGTTCCGTTATGAGCGTCCACAGGCAGGGCGTTTGCGCCAATTCCACCAGATTGGTGTTGAGTGTTTTGGATCTAGCAATCCAGCTACCGATGTGGAAACTATCGCTATGGCAGCCCATTTCTTGAAAGAAATCGGTATCCAAGGTGTCAAATTGCACCTCAATACTCTTGGAAATCCTGAGAGCCGTGCAGCCTACCGCCAAGCCTTGATTGACTATTTGACACCGCTCAAGGAGACCTTGTCTAAGGATAGCCAACGTCGTTTGGAGGAAAATCCTCTTCGTGTCTTGGACTCTAAGGAGAAAGAAGACAAGGTAGCAGTCGAGAATGCACCGTCTATCTTAGATTTCCTTGATGAAGAAAGCCAAGCCCACTTTGATGCTGTGCGTCAGATGTTGGAGAATCTTGGAGTAGACTATATCATCGATACCAATATGGTGCGTGGTCTGGACTACTATAACCACACGATTTTCGAGTTCATCACTGAAATCGAGGGCAATGATCTGACAGTCTGCGCGGGTGGTCGTTACGATGGCTTGGTTGCTTACTTTGGTGGCCCTGAAACTGCTGGATTTGGTTTTGGACTTGGTGTAGAGCGCCTGCTTCTCATTCTTGAAAAGCAAGGTGTGGCTCTCCCTATCGAAAACACCCTAGATGTCTATATCGCAGTCTTGGGAGATGGAGCAAATGTCAAGGCCTTGGAGTTGGTGCAAGCCCTTCGCCAACAAGGATTCAAAGCAGAGCGTGATTACCTCAATCGTAAGCTCAAAGCTCAGTTCAAGTCAGCCGATGTCTTTGCGGCTAAGACCCTCATCACCCTAGGAGAGAGTGAAGTCGAAAGCGGACAAGTGACGGTCAAGAACAATCAAACACGAGAAGAAGTGCAAGTGTCACTTGAGACAATCAGCCAAAACTTCTCAGAAATCTTTGAAAAACTAGGCTTTTAATAGTAGAAAAACTGGTCAGGAACCCACTCCTGACCTTTTTCTTTTGCAAAATGACAAAAATCATAAACTTTTTGACAAATATGCTTATCAAAAAGAAAAAGATGTGTTACAATAAATTCAAGTTAAGAAATAGGAAGCAGAAAGGAGCTATGATGTGGGTAGTAGTATTTATACTATTTATGATTTTCTTTTATTCTAATCATTCTGAAAAAATCAAGAAACTAGAGAAGAAAATCAAAAAGCTTGAGCGAAAAGAGAAAGGAAACGCAGAAATGTCGAGATTATTGCAAGAAATGATTGGAAAGAAACCAATTATAACGGGAGTGTATATTGGGCCAGATAACTGGGAAGTTGTGGATGTTGACGAGGAATGGGTCAAACTACGTAGCGTTGATAAAAAGGGGAAAGAAAAATTCAAGTTGCAACGTATTGAGGATATCCAAACCGTTGAATTTGAGGGAGAGTAGGTGTGTAACATGCAACTAAAAAATCGTCTAAAAGAGCTTCGGGCTCGCGATAGTCTCAATCAAACCGACCTAGCCAAGCTGGCAGGGGTTTCCAGACAGACCGTTAGCCTACTAGAACGGGACGAATACACCCCGTCCGTTGTGATTGCCTTGAAAATATCTCAGATTTTCAACGAAACAGTCGAATCGGTATTTCGCTTGGAGGAGGACGAGTGATGAACAAGTTTAAAGTGATTTATTATATGAGTGTTCTTGCCCTCATTGTGAATGCTTTTGCTATGATTGGAACATTACTGGGGTGGTTCTATTTTGTTGAAAGTAAGTATTTGTTTTGGATTAATTTAGTCCTCTTATCCATTTTCAATTGGTTAAAGAAAAAGGAGAAAAATGATGAACAAGTATAAAGTGATCTATTATGTAGTTGCCATAGCTCTATTAGTCAGCATGTGTCTACTAATTGGAACAAATCTAGGATGGTTTGATCTCTATTACAGCGACCAATTTATTTGGGCCTACTTTGCTCTTATCCCAGTCGTTGACTGGATTGAAAAGAAAGCAAACAATTTAGCGAGTGAAAAAGGAGAATGAATATGAAAAAGAAAAATAAACGTGTCTTGTTATTTTTAATTCCTGTTGTCTTGGGAGCTTTCTTGTATATGTTTGTAGATATGTTGAAGGCTGGTGCCGAATCCCACGGAATTATGTTAGATGTAAAAGTCTTGATACCATGGCTATCAGCCATTTGTTTACTATTAGGTTTCGTTGGCATTGTTTTGACGTTCAATTTCTTAAAGAAAAGCAGAAAATTTCACTCCTTGTATCAAGAGGAAATGGATGATGATCTGAATGAAACCTATTATGTGCAAATGTATCGTGATCTTGAGTTTGGAAACATTACTTCTAACATTACAAGTGTAGCGATTTTATTGGCTCTTGTCATCTCAGGTAGTGAAGTAATTGTACTCGATGTAAGTCGTATAACATTTTCCCTTTCCTTTTTGGAATTAGTGCTGTTCTTGCAGAGTCAAAAATATCTTTCTAAAACAATTGCGATTGTTCGTCAGCTTGATTTGGCATTTTTCTCTACACCAAAGGATATCTTAGAGCATTTCGATTCTTACGATGAAGGGGAGCGCAAGGCTAATTTGGAACAGAGTTTTCGGATTTTATTCCAATTAAATAACTATGTCTTACCAATCTTATATATTTTTCTTTTTATCATTTCTTTCTTGACAGGAGAGATTCAGTTACTGGGCTTCTTGCTTGTAGGAGCAATCCATATTTATATCAATGCGATGCAGTTACCTATGGTAAAACGTTATTTCAAATAGGAGATTTTTATGAAACTACTTAAAAACCTTGGCTGGTTTCTTCTAGCCATTCTATCCTTTTACTTTATCTATGGTCTGGTTCAGAGCATGGCGCTGTCAGCTCTTGGACTAGGGGCTTCAATCTTTGGAGTCTTACCACTTTATGTCGTCCTGTCAGGGGCCTATGTTTATGGAGTTTACAGATGGTATCAGACAGAAAAGGTTAGCATCCAGACGACGGTTTTTAATCGTTATATCTGGTTGCCTGCTCTGGTTTTGCTAGTGGCGATTACAGCCCAGTTCTTTTTACCAGATGATCCGTCGGTCAATCAACAAATTGTATCACAGCTGACAGTTGCTCAGCCTGTCTTTGGTTTCTTTATGGTAGTGGTCTTTGCTCCTTTGACGGAAGAACTTATCTTTAGAGGGATGTTGGCACGCTATTTCTTTCCTAAGCAGGACAATAGTAAACAAACTCTGATTTTCCTTCTGGTATCTAGTGTTTTGTTTGCCTTAGGTCATTTCCCAAGTGATGTGCAACAATTTTTAGTCTATTTTAGCCTTGGTTTTAGCTTTGGCTTGGCTTATATTAGTAGAAAGGGGCTCGCTTACAGTATTTCACTACATGCTTTGAATAATTTAGTCAGCTTTTTGATGATTCTCATGCTATAATAGAGTCAGGAGGTCACATGAAACGAGTAATTTTATTAGCAGTGATTCAAGCAGTCGTTCTATTTTTCATCATTGGGGCGCTAGCTTATGCCTTTAAGGGCGATTTCTTTTATAGCCATCTAGCAGTGGTCTTTGCCCCTATTGCCGGTATCTGGCGTTTTGGGACAGCTTATACAACGGAAATTGTCTTGCCGAGAAAAGCGGCTGAAATCGCTGAAAAGCGTAAAGCAGGCAACAATTCAAAATAAAAGAGTCCGGTGAAGTTCATCGGATTTTTGTATTGGAGATAATTTTTAGATCCTTCACCTGATTTTTAAAGACTGACAAACTTTTCTGATGATTTTCATGAAGAGCCTGCGCTTTTATGGTAAAATAGTAACAGAATAAAAGAGGAGAGAAACAATGAAACGTAGTATGTATGCTGGTCGTGTTCGTGAGGAACACATCGGACAAGAAATGACCTTGAAAGGATGGGTTGGCCGTCGTCGTGACCTTGGTGGTTTGATCTTTATCGACCTTCGTGACCGTGAAGGAATCATGCAGTTGGTTATCAACCCTGAAAAAGTATCTGCAGAGGTTATGGCAACAGCTGAAAGCCTTCGTAGCGAATTTGTTATCGAGGTGACTGGACAGGTCGTTGCGCGTGAGCAAGCCAATGATAAGTTGCCAACTGGTGCAGTTGAGTTGAATGTGACAGCTCTTACTGTGCTCAATACAGCTAAAACAACACCATTTGAGATTAAGGATGGCATTGAGGCCAATGACGATACGCGTTTGCGTTACCGTTACCTTGACCTTCGTCGTCCAGAAATGCTGGAAAATCTTAAACTTCGTGCTAAGGTGACCCACTCTATTCGCAACTACTTGGATGAGTTGGAGTTTATCGACGTGGAGACACCATTCCTTTCTAAGTCAACGCCAGAAGGGGCGCGTGACTATTTGGTGCCATCTCGTGTTAATAGAGGGCATTTCTATGCTCTTCCTCAAAGTCCACAAATCACGAAACAGCTCTTGATGAATGCTGGTTTTGATCGCTATTACCAAATCGTTAAATGTTTCCGTGACGAGGACTTGCGTGGAGACCGCCAGCCTGAATTTACCCAGGTCGACTTGGAAACATCTTTCCTTACTGAGCAAGAAATCCAAGATATCACAGAAGGCTTGATTGCGCGCGTGATGAAAGAAACAAAAGGCATTGAAGTGACGCTTCCATTCCCTCGTATGAAATACGATGATGCTATGGCGCTTTACGGTTCTGACAAGCCAGATACCCGTTTTGACATGTTGCTTCAGGACTTGACAGCAGTGGTCAAAGGTGTAGACTTTAAAGTCTTTTCAGAAGCACCTGCTGTAAAAGCCATTGTGGTCAAAGGCGCTGCGGACAACTATTCACGTAAAGACATCGACAAGATGACTGAAGTAGCCAAACAATATGGTGCCAAAGGTCTTGCTTGGGTCAAGGTAGTTGATGGAGAATTAAACGGACCAGTTGCCAAGTTTTTGACAGGTATCCAAGCAGAATTGACAACAGCGCTTGCTCTTGAGGATAAGGACTTGGTTCTCTTTGTGGCGGATACGCTTGAAGTGGCTAATGCAACGCTCGGTGCCCTTCGTGGACGTATTGCCAAAGAGCTTGGCTTGATTGATAACGATAAATTCAACTTCCTTTGGGTAGTTGACTGGCCAATGTTTGAATGGTCTGAAGAAGAAGGTCGCTATATGAGCGCCCACCATCCGTTTACCCTTCCACAGGAAGAGACTGCTCACGAATTAGAAGGTGATTTGGCTAAGGTTCGTGCCATTGCTTACGATATCGTCTTGAACGGTTATGAGCTTGGTGGTGGTAGCCTTCGTATCAACCAAAGAGATCTTCAAGAACGCATGTTCAAGGCTCTTGGTTTCTCAGCCAAAGAAGCAAATGACCAGTTTGGCTTCCTTCTGGAAGCCATGGACTATGGTTTCCCGCCACACGGTGGCTTGGCTATCGGGCTTGACCGATTTGTTATGTTGCTTGCTGGAGAAGAAAATATCCGTGAAGTCATTGCCTTTCCTAAGAACAACAAGGCAAGTGACCCAATGACGCAAGCTCCTTCAACAGTAGCTCTCAAACAACTAGAGGAACTCAGCTTACAAGTAGAAGAAGATGAAACAAGCAAAACGAATTAAGCGGTGGCGCTATTATCTGCGCCGCTTTGCCCATCAGATAAAAATTTTACGTGTCTTACAAAGCATCTCTCGCGAAAAATATGATGAGAAGATTTCGGCCTCTCTGGTCTATGGTTTTTTATCAGCAGTGGCGGTCAATTTCTTTTTCCAACCAGGGCATGTGTATTCGAGTGGTGCGACAGGTCTGGCACAGATTATCTCTGCCTTGAGTAATCACTGGTTTGGTTTTCATATTCCGATTTCATTGGCTTTCTATGCTATTAATTTCCCTTTGATGGTTTTAGCTTGGTATCAGATTGGCCATAAGTTCACCGTCTTTACCTTTATCACGGTGTCCATGAGTTCCTTCTTTATCCAGTTTGTCCCTGTGGCGACCTTGACTGAGGATCCCATTATCAATGCCCTTTTTGGGGGTGTTGTCATGGGCTTGGGGATTGGTTTCGCTCTTCGAAACAATATCTCCAGTGGTGGGACGGATATCGTCAGCCTGACCATTCGCAAAAAAACAGGTAAGAATGTCGGTAGTATTTCTTTCTTGGTAAATGGGACTATCATGCTGATAGCAGGTTTGACCTTTGGTTGGAAATACGCTCTCTATTCTATGATTACCATCTTTGTCTCTAGCCGTGTCACAGATGCGGTCTTTACCAAGCAAAAACGGATGCAGGCCATGATTGTGACCAATCATCCAGACAAGGTAATTGAAAAAATCCATAAAAAATTGCACCGCGGTGCAACTATGATCCACGATGCAGAAGGAACCTATAATCACGAGAGAAAGGCAGTTTTAATTACTGTCATTACACGTGCAGAGTTTAATGAATTTAAACTCATTATGAAACAGGTGGATCCAAGCGCCTTTGTCTCTGTCTCGGAGAATGTTCATATTTTGGGCCGATTCGTTGAAACAGAAAATTAATACTCTTCGAAGATCTCTTCAAACCACGTCAGCTTTATCTGCAACCTCAAAGCTGTGCTTTGAGCAAATTGCGGCTAGCTTCTTAGTTTGCTCTTTGATTTTCATTGAGTATAATGACCAAAAAAACCAGCTCGAGCTGGTTTTTATTTTTCAATAATCTTATGAGCAATCAACTGACGGTAACAAATTTGTTTATTGCTTTTAGCATCGTTGATAATCTGGAGGATGGTTTCAAGGGAAACACGACCAAGTTCCAAGCTATTGATATCGACATAGGCTGCCAAGTTGAGCTTTGGGTTTACAGAGTCAAAGCTGAGAATCGGTACATTTAGCTGGTGTTGGTCGATATAGTCACAGACCCCTTCAGCTAGGAGGCTATCGGTCGTGATGATAGCATCGATTTGTGGGTCATGCTGAAAGAGGAGTTGGCTAAACTGATATCCTTTTTCCTCTAGAAATTCATTTGCAAAGTAGGTCAGATTGCCATCAAGAGGCAGTTTGTATTGCTTGAGCGCGGATTCGTAACCAGTTAGACGGTCTTGTGTAACGAAGAGTTTCTTAGAACCTCCGATAAAGGCAATTCGTTTGCATCCTTTTTTGATGAAATATTCGGTTGCATCCAAACCAGCTTGGACATTGTCATTATCGACAAGAGGGATAAAGGGTGAAATGGATTTTCCTAGAATGAGGAAGGGGAACTGCTCATCAGCAACTAGTTTGACCAAGGGATCTTCCTCTTCGGCATAAAGGAAAATCAAACCATCTACACGTTTGCCGTAAACCATCTGGGAAATAGCTTTGAGTCGCTCTTTGGCGTCTTTACCTGTCGCGATCTGAATGGCGTAGTGGTTTTCAGAGGCGACTTGGGCAATACCACGGAGGACAGATGGGAAGAAAGGATTTTGATAGAAGGCATCTGAGTCGTCAGGAAGCACCAAGCCGATAACTTGGGTATAGCTACTTACCAAGCTACGAGCATTGAGGTTGGGGTGGTAATTGAGCTCCTTCATAGCCTTGCGAACACGTTTTTTCGTTTCGTCGCTAATGGTTGATTTGTTTTGAATAACACGGGTTACGGTTGAAGGTGAAACACCAGCAGCCTTGGCCACATCTTTAATCGTAACGGGCATAAAAATCTCCTATTTATGGTAATCTGAATCACGGAAATGCGTTTTATAAAAAATAGTGACCAGATACAGAACAAAAAGAATGTTTTGTACAGTAATGAGGGTTGTCATATTTTGGCCAAATAAGCCCAAAATAAGTGTAATCAGAGTTGGTAATCCTAAACAGTTCAAGATAAAATGGTAGCACTCTTTAAAGGTTCTAAATGAAAAGAGGCGTGATTTCTTAGTGATATAAAGGAGAAGACTAGCTCCTAGAGATACAATGAAGAAATTCAAACCAAAGAGGAAGCTCGCACCGAGAACTAGGAAGAGACTGATATAGACACGATTTTGTTGGTACCAGTCTTTAGAAATTGCTTGGGTCAAGCTGTCCTTGCTTTTGAAACTCTCAGTCTGAATGGCTCGGTAAGAGATACGGGTCAGTTCTTTACTTTCCTTGCTGATGACCAGTTCTTTTGTATCGAAATGCAGTTGCAAGTCTTTAGGTAATTCCTTGCTTTGACTTGGACCAATCACAACAGAAGGCGCTTGACTAGCTGTTCCTGTATAAGTTAACTTACCATCAATAATTTTAGCATGCTCAGAGAAATCCTGGACAACCTTATCCGTCAGAGGTTCATAGACATTATCGATAAAGGTTTCTAGCGGATAAGTATCCTGGGAGCTGTTTTGAATAGCAATGGGTACCATAGACAAGCTGATAAGGAAGATACTGGTAAAGAGCAGTTGAAACCAGTTGAGTCCGAAACGTTTGGACAGGGGCTTACGAAATCCCCAAATACTTGAAAAATATGAAAATGGATATGGAAGCATTTGTATCTTTCTAAAAGGTGTTTTCTATATGAGTATTATTATATAGAGAAATGTGCTTTATTTCAAGTCTAGGGGGTAAATTGCTTGTTGTTGGTATATATTTTGTAGCAATAAGAAAAGGGTGGCAGGGATAGATTATCCCTTGTCGCCACCACTTGTAAGTCCTGAAACAAAGTTCTTTTGTAGGAAGAAGAAGAGAATACAGATTGGAAGGGCGATGAGGATAGCACCTGCTGAGAAGTAGGCGATCTTCATGTTTTTCACATTGCTAACGAAGGTTTGGAGACCTACGGCAACAGTAAAGTATTCTTTCTCACGAAGCAAGAAACTAGAGAGGATGTAGTCTCCAAAAGGTCCCATGAAGGCCCAGAGAGCTTGTACGGCAACCATTGGGCGAACAAGTGGAAGAACAATTTGCCAGAAGCGGCGGAAGTGTCCTGCACCGTCTAGTTTTGCAGATTCGTCTAGAGACATTGGCACTGTATCGAAGTAGCCCTTCATGAGCCAAGCATTCATCGGGATACCACCACCAACGTAGAGGAAGATGAGGAACCAGCTGTGGTTAAGGGCGTTCAACATAAGTGCCATAACGAAGAAGGCTGTCAAAGCGGCCATTGTTGGCACCATTTGGATAATCAAGAAGAAGACCAAACTTTGTTTACGAGCCAAGAAGTTGTAACGGCTATAAGCATAACCAGCAAGTACGATGATACTTGTTTGAACAACCATGGTAATCAAGGCGATAATCAAAGTGTTGAGGTACCAAGTACCGTACAAGGTTTCAGTGAAGAGGCCTTTAAAGTTATCAAAATTGAGGTCGATATTAGTATCTAGTTTAAAGGCTGAGACGTTACCTGCTTTAAAGGCTGACATGATGGTAATCAAAAGTGGATAGATAATCACGATTGATAGGCCAATTAAGTAGAGGTAAGTAAGGGTTTGAGTCAGTCTACGTTTGAGTTTAATTGAGTTATTCATCTTAGACATCCTCCATATCAAATGCGTGTAGTTTCTTGAATGCGATCATAGAGATTGAGATGACAATGATAGAGATAATCAAGGTAACAGCTGCCGCCATTGAGTATTGAGGAGATGTACCTGTTGTCAAACGGTAGATCCATGAGATCAAGATATCGGTTGAACCAGCTCCCCCTCCGACACTACCAGGTCCTCCACCATTGAAGAGGTACATGATAGAGAAGTTGTTAAAGTTGAAGGTGTATTGGCTAATCAAAGTAGGTGCCGCAACAGCCAAGATCATTGGGAAAGTGATGTTGCGGAATTTTTGCCAAGCATTGGCACCGTCAATATAAGCTGCTTCGTAAAGGTCGTTAGGAATAGATTGTAAGATACCCAAAGTCAAAACGTAGATGTATGGGAATCCAAGCCAACCTTGCATCATAATCAAGGCAACCTTTGTCCAAGTAGGGTCTGTTTTCCAAGGAATAAGAGCCCCATCAAGGAAAGGAAGGAATTTAGCAAAGATCGGCAAGACTTGAGTGTTGATAGCACCAACACTATCGTTAAACATATTTGAGAATGTCAAGATAGTGATGAAGGCTGGGACAGCCCAAGGAAGAAGGAAAATAACACCAAAGATACGTTTTCCTTTGATAAATGGTTGGTTAGCAATGATGGCTGTGAAGATACCAATCACGATCTGTAAAGTTGAGGCAGATAAAGCCCAAATGATAGTCCAAGAAAGAACAGAACCAAAGGCAGAACGGAAGGTACTCAAGCTCCAAATGTTTGTAAAGTTGGTCAAACCAACCCAGTCCAACAATTTGTTTGGTGGCAAGTGTTGGAAGTCGTAGTTGGTAAAGGCGATCATCAAGGTTACGATAACTGGGAAGATAATCGCAAAAGTCATGGCAATGTAAGATGGAATGATCAAGAGGTAAGGGAAACCATTTTCATAGATTCCTTTGACCATTTCTTTAAAGGTAAGTGCTACTGGAATACCATTATTAATGTGTTTGGCAGTTGTATGTGCATCTTTGATATTTGCGAAATAAAAGAGTACATAAACAACTACAAAGATTAAATGGAAGGCACCACGAATCAGCATAAAGAGGGAATTGTCACGACCTGGTTTGTCACCAAGAGTGATGAGATTGCTCAATTCAGGGGCTGCAAGTACTAGGAAATAAAGGACAAATACGATGGTTACACCAAGGAAGATAAAACCTTTGGCTTTTTGTTTATTGTAAATCTGTCCTAACCCAGGAATGATAGACAGCAGTGCTGCTTTACTAGGTTGTTGCTTTTCCATAATAACTCCTTTCATAGGATACTGGTTTCTAGATAAAACCTAAACTATTTGTGTTTTTGTTGATAAATTCAAAGGGGGATTTGATTTCCACCCCCCTTGAACAAATTTTTTATTCACCAAATTTTTGTTTGATTGTTTCTTTGATCAATGTTACAGCATCGTTAGCAGCAGTTTTAGCATCTTTCTTACCGCTTACAGCTTCAAACAACATTGTTTTAGCTGGGTCCCAAACAGCTGACATTTGAGAGATATTTGGCATTGGTTGAGCGTTCTTGAACTGTTTGATAACAGCTGTTGTCAACTCATCGTTTTTACCTTCAGCGTATGAACGAGCTTCAGTGTTAGCTGGGATTTCGTTAGTTGCATCGTAGAAGGCTTTTTGTTCTTCAGTTGAAACAAGGAAGTCTACAAATTTTTGAGCAGCTTCAAGGTTCTTAGTGCTTGATGGGATGATCCAAGCTTTACCACCACCGAATGCTGCGTAGTCTTTTCCGTTTGGAAGAGTTGGGATAGTTGCAACACCGTAGTTTACTTTAGCGTCTTTGAAGGCTTTAGCTTTCCAAGGTCCATCGATGATAGCAGCTGTTTTACCTTCTTGGAATTGAGTTTGGATTAGGTTTCCAGCTCCTTCAGTATCTTGCATACCTTTAGGCCATTTTTCATACCAAGATTTAGCGTATTCTACACCTTTGATAGCGCCGTCGTTTGCAAGACCGATGTCTTTAGCGTCTTTACCGTTTTGTCCGAATACGTAACCGCCGTTACCAGCAAGAAGTCCGTATGCAAAGTAGAAGTTTGTCCAGTCAGCTAGGAAAGCAGAAGTTTTTCCATCTTCTCCAGCGAATGCGTATTTGCTATCTTTAGCAAGGTTTTCCAAGTCAGCAAATGTTTTTGGAGCTTCTTTTACCAAGTCTTTGTTGTAGTACATAACAAGTGACTCGATAACGGCAGGAGCACCGTAAACTTTACCGTTAGCAGCTGTTACAAGAGATTTAGTTTTATCATCTGTTTTAGCGCCGTCGCTCAATTTCACTTCTGAAAGTTGTCCGTCAGTACCAAGGCTACCTACACGGTCGTATGGTGCCATCATAACATCAGCAGCTTTACCAGATTGGTTATCTAGAGAAAGGTTGTCAAGACCACCCATTTGGTCTCCGGTTTTGATAGTCACTTTTACGCCAGCTTCTTTTTCGTAAGCTTTTGCAGCTGATTCAGCAAATGCTTTATATTGATCTTCAACGTAGAAAGTGATTTCTTTCGCTTCAGATGAACCAGAATCAGCAGGCTTATCAGCAGTTTTGCTTCCGCAAGCTACCAAAAGCAAGCTAGCAAGTGTAGCAGTTCCAAGCACAGCAGCGCTCTTCATGAATTTAGATGACATAGTGTATTCCTCCTAAAGAATAACAAATTTTATAATGAGGAAACGCAAACGTTTTCCTTTATGGCACTAGTATAACACAAATAGAAAACGGTTGCAAGCATTTTTTTGAAAAAATTTTAAAAAATTTGGCAGAAAGGTAAACGCTTAAACGCTATATAATAGAAGAAAGATTATAAAATATTTTCCTCCTATGAATAATTCAAATAGAGAGAGAAAACGATTGCTTGATTCATATATGGAAAATAGGCTTACTGTTTTTTTTAGATGGAGTAAGAGAAATTATCTAGAGGATTTTATTTTTTTATAAAGAATATATATACAAGTATGAAGAAAAACTTTTAAAAAAATAATCAAAAAAGTTTTTTAAAACCGCTTGCATTTATCAAAAAAATGAGATATACTAATAATAGCGCAAACGTTTGCGTTCGTAAAAATGTAATATCTAACTATAAACACATGAGGTGCTTATTATGAAAAAACGTCAAAGTGGTGTGTTGATGCACATTTCTTCTCTTCCAGGAGCATACGGAATCGGATCATTTGGTAAAAGTGCTTACGACTTCGTTGATTTCTTGGTTCGCACAAAACAACGTTACTGGCAAATCCTTCCATTAGGAACAACTAGTTACGGAGATTCTCCTTACCAGTCTTTCTCAGCCTTCGCAGGAAACACTCATTTTATCGATTTGGATATCTTGGTGGAACAAGGCTTGTTGCAAGCAAGTGACCTTGAAGGAGTTGACTTTGGTAGCGATGCGTCTGAAGTTGATTATGCGAAAATCTACTATGCACGTCGTCCTCTTTTAGAAAAAGCGGTAAAACGTTTCTTGGAAGTAGGAGATGTTAAAGATTTTGAAAAATTTGCTCAAGACAACCAATCATGGCTTGAACTCTTTGCAGAGTATATGACCATCAAAGAGCATTTTGACAATCTTGCTTGGACTGAATGGCCAGATGCAGATGCTCGTGCTCGTAAAGCTTCAGCACTTGAAAGCTATCGTGAGCAATTGGCAGACAAGTTGGTTTACCACCGTGTGACTCAATACTTCTTCTTCCAACAATGGTTGAAATTGAAAGCCTACGCTAACGATAACCATATTGAAATCGTTGGGGACATGCCAATCTACGTAGCGGAAGATTCAAGCGATATGTGGGCAAATCCACATCTCTTCAAGACAGATGTCAACGGTAAGGCGACTTGCATCGCAGGATGCCCACCAGATGAGTTTTCTGCAACTGGTCAGCTTTGGGGTAACCCAATCTATGACTGGGAAGCAATGGACAAAGACGGCTACAAATGGTGGATTGAACGCTTGCGTGAAAGCTTCAAAATCTACGATATCGTTCGTATCGACCACTTCCGTGGCTTCGAATCTTACTGGGAAATCCCTGCTGGTTCCGATACAGCAGCACCTGGTGAGTGGGTGAAAGGTCCTGGCTACAAGCTTTTTGCAGCCGTTAAGGAAGAACTTGGTGAGTTAAACATCATCGCAGAAGATCTTGGTTTCATGACAGACGAAGTTATCGAATTGCGTGAACGTACTGGCTTCCCAGGAATGAAGATTCTTCAATTTGCCTTCAACCCAGAAGACGAAAGCATCGATAGCCCACACTTGGCACCTGCTAACTCAGTTATGTACACAGGAACACACGATAACAATACGGTCCTTGGTTGGTACCGTAACGAGATCGATGATGCGACTCGTGAATACATGGCTCGCTACACTAACCGCAAAGAATACGAAACAGTGCCACATGCTATGCTTCGTACAGTCTTTTCATCAGTTAGCTTCATGGCAATTGCAACTATGCAAGATTTGCTAGAATTGGATGAGGCAGCTCGTATGAACTTCCCATCTACTCTTGGTGGAAACTGGTCTTGGCGTATGACTGAAGATCAATTGACACCAGCTGTCGAAGAAACTTTGCTTGACTTGACGACAATTTATCGCCGAATCAATGAAAATTTGGTAGAATTAAAGAAATAATACAATATCAGGAGACACCTTAAACATGTTATCACTACAAGAATTTGTACAAAATCGTTACAATAAAACCATTGCAGAATGTAGCAATGAAGAGCTTTACCTTGCTCTTCTTAACTACAGCAAGCTTGCAAGTAGCAAAAAACCAGTTAACACTGGTAAGAAAAAAGTTTACTACATCTCAGCTGAGTTCTTGATTGGTAAACTTTTGTCAAACAACTTGATCAACCTTGGTCTTTACGACGATGTAAAAAAAGAACTTGCTGCTGCAGGTAAAGACCTAATCGAAGTAGAAGAAGTTGAATTGGAACCATCTCTTGGTAATGGTGGTTTAGGACGTTTGGCTGCCTGCTTTATCGACTCAATTGCTACTCTTGGTTTGAACGGTGACGGTGTTGGTCTTAACTACCACTATGGTCTTTTCCAACAAGTTCTTAAAAACAACCAACAAGAAACAATTCCAAATGCATGGTTGACAGAGCAAAACTGGTTGGTTCGCTCAAACCGTAGCTACCAAGTGCCATTTGCGCACTTCACATTGACATCAACTCTTTACGATATCGATGTACCTGGTTACAAGACAGAAACTAAGAACCGCTTGCGTTTGTTTGACTTAGATTCAGTCGATTCTTCAATCATTAAAGATGGTATCAACTTTGATAAAACAGACATCGCTCACAACTTGACTCTTTTCCTTTACCCAGATGATAGTGACCGTCAAGGTGAATTGCTCCGTATCTTCCAACAATACTTCATGGTTTCAAACGGTGCGCAATTGATCATCGAAGAAGCAATCGAAAAAGGAAGCAACTTGCATGACCTTGCTGACTACGCAGTTGTACAAATCAACGATACTCACCCATCAATGGTTATCCCTGAGTTGATCCGTCTTTTGACTGCACGTGGTATCGAACTTGATGAAGCAATCTCAATCGTTCGTAGCATGACTGCCTACACTAACCACACAATCCTTGCTGAAGCCCTTGAAAAATGGCCTCTTGAATTCTTGCAAGAAGTGGTTCCTCACTTGGTACCAATCATCGAAGAATTGGACCGTCGTGTGAAAGCAGAAGTGAAAGACCCAGCTGTTCAAATTATTGACGAGAGTGGACGTGTTCACATGGCTCACATGGATATTCACTACGGATACAGTGTTAACGGGGTAGCAGCACTCCATACTGAAATCTTGAAGAACTCTGAGTTGAAAGCCTTCTACGACCTTTACCCAGAAAAATTCAACAACAAAACAAACGGTATCACTTTCCGTCGTTGGCTCATGCATGCTAACCCAAGCTTGTCTCACTATTTGGATGAGATTATTGGACGTGGTTGGCACCATGAAGCTGATGAGCTTGAAAAACTTTTGTCATTCGAAGATAAAGCGGCCCTTAAAGCTAAACTTGAATATATCAAGGCTCACAACAAACGTAAATTGGCTCGTCACTTGAAAGAACACCAAGGTGTGGAAATCAATCCAAACTCTATCTTTGACATCCAAATCAAACGTCTTCACGAGTACAAACGCCAACAAATGAACGCTTTGTACGTGATCCACAAATACCTTGACATCAAAGCTGGTAACATTCCTGCTCGTCCAATCACAATCTTCTTTGGTGGTAAAGCAGCTCCAGCCTACACAATCGCTCAAGACATCATCCACTTGATCCTTTGCATGTCAGAAGTGATTGCTAACGATCCAGCAGTAGCTCCACATTTGCAAGTAGTTATGGTTGAAAACTACAACGTTACTGCAGCAAGCTTCCTTATCCCAGCATGTGATATCTCAGAACAAATCTCACTTGCTTCTAAAGAAGCTTCAGGTACTGGTAACATGAAATTCATGTTGAACGGAGCTTTGACTCTTGGTACCATGGACGGTGCTAACGTGGAAATCGCTGAGTTGGTTGGCGACGAAAACATCTACATCTTCGGTGAAGATTCAGAAACTGTTATCGATCTTTACGCAAAAGCAGCTTACAAATCAAGCGAATTCTATGCTCGTGAAGCTATCAAACCATTGGTTGACTTCATCGTTAGCGATGCAGTTCTTGCAGCTGGAAACAAAGAGCGCTTGGAACGTCTTTACAATGAATTGATCAACAAAGACTGGTTCATGACTCTTCTTGACTTAGAAGATTACATCAAAGTCAAAGAGCAAATGTTGGCTGATTACGAAGACCGTGACGCATGGTTGGATAAAGTTATCGTTAACATTTCTAAAGCAGGATTCTTCTCTTCTGACCGTACAATCGCTCAGTACAACGAAGATATCTGGCACTTGAACTAAGATACAAGATTTATACGAATACATTTTGTAAAAAAGCGAATTTCGATTGAAATTCGCTTTTTTTGAATACTTGAGTAGAAATAGACCTCAGATACTTTATTGAAATGGGTCACTTATATAGGGTAGTGGCTTAAAACTATTCCTTATAATTATTTTTTCTGAAAATTGTAGGAAAGTGTGTTAAAATGGAAACGTATACAAGTAGTTGTTTGACTATCAAATTAGAATTTAAAGAGGTCATTATGAGTAATTTAGAAATAGGGAAACGAATTCGCACCTTACGAACTGAAAAAGGACTGAGTAGAGAAGCCTTTTGTGGAGATGAAAAAGAACTTACTGTTCGTCAGTTAGGCCGAATTGAAACTGGAAATAACTTACCTAGCTTAGCGAAACTGGACTATATAGCAGAAGTGTTAGGGGTTCCGATGTCCCAGTTAATTGATGAGGGATTGTTAATTGTTCCTAAAGAGTATTTAAAACTAAAAACGAAATTGATTCGTCAATCTATTCATGGCGATGAAAAAAAGGTTCGTCAACGCGAGGCTATCTTTGAAGAAATTCAAGAACGTTTTTATGACCAACTGCCTGAGGATGAACAAGTATCAGTTGAGGTTCTACAAGCTATTGATGATGTATATGTTTCCGAAAATGTTGAATTTGGAGAGGGCTTGATTGAGGAATATTTCAATCAAACTTTGCTACAAACGGAGTATTCTGTAAATGATTTATTGATCTTATATTTATATTTTTTATCAAATGCTATTAGTTTTAAACGAAATGATGACGTTTTTAAAAAAGTAATAAATAATATCGTGACTATAATTGACTGTTCAGATAACACTTACATGCATCTACTACAAAGAGTATTAATTGCAATGCTGTTGTATCAATTGAGAAACGAATACTACGAAGATATCTCTGTCATTTTTAGTTTTCTAAGAGAAATTATGATGGAAATTCAAGATTCAAACTTAAAACCAACGGTAGACTACCTTGAAGCCAAATATTACCTATACGGGGAAAAAGATAAAGAAAAAGCCCTTCAATACTATGAAAAAGCTATCAGTGGGGCAGAATTTTTTAATGATATAAATTTCAAAAATCGAGTGATAGAGGAGATGAAAGAAGAGTTTCCTGATATGTAAAAAAACTCTTTGTTCATTATGAAGGGATGCTGATAGGCAATATGGGGAGCTTTGTTAGTAAGAATTTAATATATTTGAAATCATAGATGATAACAAACAGCATAAGTACTTTTATTTTTATGTGCAAAAGACTATTTACAGAGGAATGAGATGAAAAATTTAGAAATAGGGAAACGGATTCGTACCTTACGGACTGAAAAAGGATTGAGTAGAGAGGCCTTTTGTGGAGATGAAAAAGAGCTTACTGTTCGTCAGTTGGGCCGAATTGAAACAGGAAATAACTTGCCCAGTTTAGCTAAACTAGACTATATAGCAAAAGTATTGGGAGTTCCGATATCTCAGTTAATTGATGAAGGCTTACTAATTGTTCCTAAGGAGTATTTAAAACTAAAAACAAAGTTGATTCGTCAATCTATTCATGGAGATGAAGAAAAAATTCGTCAACGTGAGGCTATCTTTGATGAAATTCAGGAACGTTTTTATGACCAACTGCCTGAGGATGAACAAGTATCAGTTGAGGTTCTACAAGCTATTGATGATGTATATGTTTCCGAAAACGCTGAATTTGGGGAAGGTTTAATTGAAGAGTATTTTGAGCAAACAATGCTGCGAACAGAATATTCGACAAATGATCTACTACTATTGTACTTGTATTTCTTATCTTTAGCGGTTAAAGCAGAACGAGATGAAGTAACTTTAAACAAAGTTTGTCTAAATATTGTATCTCAAACAAATTATGATGATACAAACTATATTCACTTGCTTCAAAGGGTACTAATAGGTTTAGTACTTTATCAGCTTGACATCGCTTATCATGAATTTATACCTGAAATATTGAGCATTTTAAGAGAAATTATGATTGACATCGGAGATACTAGTTTAAAACCAACTGTAGACTTCATTGAAGCAAAATATTACTTATACGGAGAAAAAGATAAAGAAAAGGCCCTGCAATACTATGAAAAAGCTATCAATGGGGCAGAATTTTTGAATGACATGAATTTTAAAAATCGAGTGATAGAGGAACTAAGAAAAGACTTACCTGATGTGTAAAAAGGATATTAAACAAGAATTAAACGGTTAGTTAAAGAATTTCAATATTCAATAAAGAGGATGATATGAGTAATTTGGAAATCGGGAAACGAATTCGTACCTTACGGACTGAAAAGGGATTGAGTAGGGAAGCCTTTTGTGGAGATGAAAAAGAACTTACTGTTCGTCAGTTGGGGCGAATTGAAACTGGAAATAACTTGCCCAGTTTAGCTAAACTAGACTATATAGCCAAAGTATTGGGGGTTCCAATATCTCAGCTAATTGACGAGGGATTGTTAATTGTTCCTAAAGAGTATTTAAAACTAAAAACAAAGTTGATTCGTCAATCTATTCATGGAGATGAAGAAAAAATCCGCCAACGTGAGGCTATCTTTGAAGAAATTCAGGAAAGCTTTTATGACCAACTGCCTGAAGATGAGCAAGTAGCAGTTGAAGTTTTACAAGCTATTGATGATGTGTATGTTTCTGAAAACTCTGACTTTGGAGAGGGATTGATTGAGGAGTATTTTGAGCAGTTACTTTTAAAAACAAATTATGATACTAATGATTTATTAATTTTACACTTGTATTTCTTAAAGTGTACTTTGAATGCTAAGCCAATTGATAATGTATTTGAAAATATCTATTCTAACATCTTGGAGCAAACTAATTTCTCTGATGCCAACGATATTCATTTGATTCAAAGGGTTATCGTGTCAATTGTCTTATATCATTTTAATATTGAATATTATGATTTAATCCCCCAAACACTAAGTGCAGTGCGAGAAATAATGGATGAAATACAAGATTTTGCTTTACTCCCTACTGTAGACTTCTTCGAGGCAAAATATTATATTCATACTAATGCTAACAAAAATCTTGCTTTGGGGTACTATGATAAAGCAATAAATGGTGCGGAACTATTAAATGATAAAGCATTTAAGGATAGAGTAATAGAGGAAAAAAATAAGGATTTTCCATAATTTCAATTTAAAAACAGGACATAAATGTCAGTGGACATAAATGTCCTGTTTTTTTACTCTCATAAAGGATATACTGTTACTGTAAATAAGTTAAGCAGAACGCAACGCTAGAAACATTTCTATTTAAACGGGATGTAGATTAGCAGGCGGGAGGGAAATATGGTAAAAACAATTGACTATTATATGGATGAAAAGTTTGTCAAGAAGGATTATCTGATTATCAAAAATAGTCTAGATAGCAGACGCCTATGTAAAGTAACACTTGATGAGAAGCTACTAAAATTAGTTCTCTTGCTTCCAAATGAAATGAGAGAAATCAAAATGGACTCCAACTTAAAGCCTAGAATTAGAGTTGTTGACATAACCGATGGGAGTGAGTGAAGTTTCTAAAATACAATTTATCATTAGAAAGAGGTAATACAATGATTAAGGTAGAAAGAGTTACAAAGCGATTTGGAGATAATATTGCTTTAAATCAAATTAGTTTTTCAATAAACGAAGGAGAAATTTTTGGATTCCTAGGTCCATCTGGTTCAGGGAAAACAACAATGATCAATATTCTGACAGGACAGCTACAGGCTAACAGCGGAAAGACAGAATTATTAGGGAAAGATTCTCAAAAATTACTTCCGTCAGATTTTGAAGAGTTAGGTTTAGTAGGTGACACAAGTGGTTATTACGAAAAATTAAGTTTGTACAATAACTTGTTGCTATTTGCAAGACTATACGGAGTTTCAAAATCTCGAATTGAAGAAATTCTAAAACAAGTTGGTCTGTATGATAGTAAAGACACTCCAGCTGAGAAACTTTCTACAGGAATGCGTCAACGAATGCTTTTAGCTCGTGCTTTAATCAATTACCCTAAAGTTCTATTTTTAGACGAACCTACAAGTGGGTTAGATCCCACCACCTCAAAGAAGATTCACAAATTACTACAGGAGTTAAAGGAAAGAGGAACAACCATTTTCTTAACTACTCATGATATGAATGAGGCGACTTTATTATGTGATAACCTTGCTCTTTTGAATAAAGGTGATCTTATTGAACAAGGAAGCCCAAGCGAAATTATCCAAAAATACAACACGGAAAAGAAGGTTGCAGTAACTTATAGTGATTCTACTAAAAAGGTAGTGCGCTTTGAAGACTTGCAGCAAGAAGATTATAAAAAAATGATGACGATTCACTCATGTGAACCAACTTTAGAAGATATTTTTATTAAATTGACAGGAGAAAAATTAGATGTTTAAGAGAATTTTAGCCCTTATCTGGTTGAGGACACAAGTATTGTTAACAAACAAAAACACTTTGGTACAGGTAGTATTCCCATTCTTTCTGGTTCTACTCTTCCAAAATTTTATGAATACAGATGGCACTCAAGGGAAAGTACTATTGTATAGCTCTTTAACAATGGCATTCTCATTTTCTTCTGGGTCAATGATTTCAAACTCTATTGCAGAGGAAAAAGAAAAAAGAATTTTTAAAACACTTATTTTAAGCGGAGTTCGCCGTGGAGAATATCTTGTTTCCGTGTTGTTTTATCCTGTAATCTTTGCCTTGGCTTCAGTTATTTCCTTCCCTATTATGGTTGAAGTGGATTTCGCAAAAGATTATCCTGTATACCTTGTAGTAGCTTCTCTGGTAGCATTATGTACAATCCTCTTAAATTTGGTGATTGGAGCTATTTCAGAGACACAAACGCAGGCTCAGGTTTATGGTTTGATTCCAATGCTTGGTCTTTCATTCTTGCCGATGTTTTCTCAAGTTAGCTCAGAGGTCAAGAAATTCATGGATACAACCTTCTTAGGAGTTTATGTAGATTTCTTTAATAAACCAGATTTCAAGTTGAATTTTGACAGTTTGGGGATCACTTTTGCTTGGGTTGTAGCATTACTTGCCCTCAGTTATTGGGGATTGAAAAATAAAAAAAAAGTTTCGTTTGGAAAGTTAACACTTAATCAACTTCAAAAACTAACTTTTTTTAAAGCTTAGTGTTAGTAAGTTTTGTAAGAAACCTAGTTTAAAACAATAAACCAGCGCTTAGAAATGCTGGTTTTTACTGTCTTTCAGCTTCGAAATCTACTTAAAAATCACCTCAAATTTCTTGTATTCGCTTACATAAAGTATTATAATAAGATTATAGGAAAGAAGGTGTTCTTATGTGGAAAAAATATTTTTCAAAATATAAATGGACTGATTTATTTTGGATTCTATTTGTTATTTTAACATGCCTCTTGGCGGGTAATAGTAATCTTTACCCCCTTACCCATCAAGAAATCTCTTATCATGGGTGCTTATCGGGAATTACACTTGCCTTATTTCACTTGCTATTTATTGATAAGTTTGTTATCTCGAATCGAAAATAAATGGAGAAGCTAAAAGCTTTAAATGTTTTAGACTTTTGGGATAGATAGTTTAAAAATTGAAATTTAAAACCGCAGATCTTCTTGAAATGCGGTTTTTTGTGTCAATTATAGTACTTTCCCAACCAGAATCTCTGCCTCAGTGGTAATCTCTGTCAAGTCGCTCCAGTCAATCTTAGTCTGGTCGATGTGAAAGAGTAGGGGCGTCATGCTGAGTAGGGCTTGGAGTTGCTCTGTTGTGATAGTCTTAGTCAGAGAGGCTGTTTGGCTAGATAGGATGGTAAAGTGTTCTTGAAAATGATTTTTGATATCTTGGTTGGAATAGTCCTTGTTTGTCAGCTGGTCCTGTACTCTTTGACGGATTTCCTTGAGGTGATTTTTAGTTGGGATAACCTTTATCAAGATGCCGTCTTTGGATAAAACGCGACGAAATTCTCCATAGTTGGCAGGCGAAAAGATATCAAGCAGGATATCCATACTGCCGTCTTTTATAGGAAGTCGTGCCAAGTCGCCTACAAACCAATTGACTGCCCAGTTGGGTTCACTCTTGGCAGCGATTTGGACGGAATCTTTTGAAATGTCAAAGGCATAGAAGGTCTTGTCGGAGTAGCTTTCTTGGAGTTTACGAGAGTAGAAGCCTTCACCACAACCAATATCTAAGACAGTTTTTGCAGATGGATTAGCCGCTAGTAAGTCCGATACACCTTCTAAAATAGCCTGATAAAAGCCAGCTTCTAGGATTTGTTGACGGTTTTGAAAATTTTCCTTGTCATAGTTAGCAGATAGCTTGATTTGGGGAGTCAGGTTGACATAGCCGAATTTTGCTAGGTCAAAAGAATGCCGATTCTCACATTTAAGACTAGATTCTACCAAGGTCAGATTTTCTCGACAGATAGGACAGGCAAAGGCAGTCGCAGAAGCAAAACGTTGAAGTTTGGGTTTGAGGTTTGTATTCATAGTTTAAGTGTATCAAAAGAGGCAAATGAAAGCAACTTTAGGATGATTTGTAATAGAATTAAATAGGAGTATAATTACCTTTCAAAGTACCAAAATTAAATTGCTTTTATATACAAATTAATATATAATAATAGCTAGGAGGAAATAAGTATGTTAAAAGAAGTATTAAGCGTCGCAAAAGTTGCGAAAAAATCATCACTCTTTTTGGGTGGTGTTGCATTCGGTACCCTTGGTTTGAAAATCTTGGCAAGTAAGGAAGCTAAAAAAGGTTATTCTAAAGCTTTGGCTAAGGCTTACAAGCTGAAAGACGAGCTAGATGCGTCTGTTTCTGTTGTGAAGCAACATGGAGACGATGTTTTGCAAGATGCCAAATATTTGTACGAGCAAGAGAAAAAAGAAGAGCAATTAGATAGCCTTATAGGGGAATAATATGTCTTTTAAAGTGCTACATAGAGGATACCAACATATCCGACTATCATCTTCTTTCTCACTCACCTTGGATATTCAAGACTATCTTCGTTCCTTGGCGAGAGATGAAAAGGGAATTGAGTCTATCCAGTTTTACATGGATCAACAGCACTTTACTCTACGTATAAAAGAAGGCTTCTCTGTATTAGACAATGCAGAAGCCTTTTTAAAAAGAATTGATAAAGGGAAAGTTTCTGAGTTGATGACTCTTCCCATTCGTAGAGAAGAGAGTGCTTATTCTATTGTTTCAGGTGCAGCGATTAAGCGTGTACTTTTTCGTAGTTTTGTGCCGTATCCTATTCGCTATATATGGACTTGTTATCAGGCTTTTGGCTATATTAGAGAAGCCTATCAAACACTAGCGCGTAAGGAACTAACGATGGAGGTCTTGGACTGTTCGGCGATTTTATTGTCCTTATTTATGAACCAATCCAAGACAGCTAGCAATATCATGTTTATGCTTGATTTGGGGAATCATTTAGATCAGTGGTCCTTGAAAAAAACTGCAACAGATTTAGAACAAAGCCTTCTTGCAAAAGAGAGCGATGTATTCCTAGTACAGGGCGATACGGTTGTTAGTATCAAGAGTTCCGATGTTCAAATAGGAGATGTCTTGGTCCTATCTCAAGGAAATGAAATTCTGTTTGATGGACAAGTAGTTTCAGGTTTAGGTATGGTCAACGAAAGTTCCTTGACGGGAGAGAGTTTTCCAGTTGAAAAAAGAGAGTCTGATTTGGTTTGTGCAAATACAGTATTAGAAACTGGAGAGTTGCGCATTCGTGTAACCGATAATCAGATGAACAGCCGTATTTTACAGCTGATTGAGTTGATGAAGAAATCTGAAGAAAACAAGAAAACGAAACAACGCTATTTCATCAAGATGGCGGATAAGGTCGTCAAATATAATTTCTTGGGGGCTGGTCTGACTTACCTATTAACAGGTTCTTTTTCTAAGGCTATTTCTTTTCTATTGGTCGATTTCTCTTGCGCTTTGAAAATCTCTACTCCTGTAGCTTATTTGACAGCTATCAAGGAGGGGTTGAACCGTGAAATGGTGATTAAGGATGGGGATGTTCTGGAGAAATATCTGGAAGTAGATACCTTCTTGTTTGATAAGACTGGGACAATCACAACTAGCTATCCTATAGTTGAAAAGGTGTTACCTTTTGGAGACTATAGTGAAGAAGAAATCTTAAGAATCAGCGCCTGTCTTGAGGAACATATCTATCATCCTATTGCTAATGCCATCGTCAAGCAAGCTGAGATAGAGGGAATTGAACATGAGGAAATGCATGGGAAACTCCAATATATCGCAAGCAAGGGGATCAAATCTCATATAGATGGGCAACCAGTTCTTATTGGGAATTATGTCTTGATGCAGGATGAACAGATTCATATCAGTTCAGAACAAAATGCTTTAATTGAAGAGTACAAGAGTCACTACAATCTCTTATTCTTGGCTTATCAGAATGAATTGATTGGAATGTTCTGCATTCATACTCCTTTGAGAAAAGAAGCAAAAGAAGCCTTGGAGAAACTTAAGGCACAAGGGAAAAAATTGATTCTGGCAACAGGGGACACCTTGGTTAGAACAGAGGAATTAGTCAAAGATTTGCCCTTTGATCAGGTCTATACAGACTTGAAACCTGATGGGAAATTTGAGTTAGTAGAGGAACTGCAGAAAGCAGGTCACACTATTTTGATGGTTGGAGATGGATTGAATGACTCAGCGGCTCTAACCCTATCAGATATCGGTGTGGTGATGAATGAGAGCGCAGACATTTCTAAGCAGATGAGCGATATCTTATTGTTAGATAATCGCTTGGATTTCTTCCAAGAGTTGGATTGGCTATCATCATCTTTGCAAACACTCATCAAGAAGAATATTCAAGATACCGTTGTCGTAAATAGTAGTTTGATTGGCTTTGGCTTATTTAATTGGCTCAGTCCTTCAAATCTCTCTATCTTACATAATCTAACAACCTTGCGCATAGTCCTGCGTAGCCTGTCTATTAATAGTCAATGAAAATCAAAAAGCAAACTAGGAAGCTAGCCGAAAGCTGTACTTGAGTACGGTAAGGCGACGCTGACGTAGTTTGAAGAGATTTTCGAAGAGTATAAGGCTAGATAGATGTGCTTATCAATAACAAAAAGGAGTTACCTTTCTTGAGGTTAACTCCTTTTTTTATAGATCAATGTTGAACAGTTTAGTAAGTCAATACAAAGTATTTTTTCTTCCCACGACGGATAACAGTCAGTTCGTTCTCAAGCTTATCTGCGTCACTCAAGACATAGTCAAGGTCTTGGATGCGGTCGCCGTTGACGTAGATAGCTCCGTTTTGGACGTCTTCACGGGCTTGGCGTTTTGAGTTAACCACACCAGCAGAAACGAGCAGTTCTACGATATTGTGGTTTTCATCTGCTTGAACTTGGTAGTTTGGTACTCCACGAAGCCCTTGTTTGAGTTCTTTGACAGAAAGGTTTTTGATGTTTCCTGCAAAGAGTTGCTCAGTGATGTTGAGGGCTTCTTTGTAGGCTTCTTCGCCGTGAACAAGTGTTACGACTTTACGAGCCAAGACTTTTTGTGCCAAGCGTTCGTGTGGAGCCGCTTCAAACTGTTTACGGATGTCTTCAATCTCATCAAGTGTCAAGAAAGTAAAGATTTTCAAGAATCGAACAGCGTCTGCGTCCATAACGTTCATCCAGAATTGGTACATTTCGTATGGAGAAGTTTTTTCAGGATTGAGCCAAACTGCGTTTCCTTCTGATTTACCAAATTTCTTACCAGTTGCATCTGTAATCAATGGAACAGTGATAACGTGGCCAGTCTTGTCAGCCTTACGACGAAGCAATTCAGTACCAGCTGTCATATTTCCCCACTGGTCAGAACCACCGATTTGTAGTGTTACGTTGTGGTCTTGGTTAAGGACGAAGAAGTCGTACCCTTGCATGATTTGGTAAGCAAACTCAGTGTAAGAAATTCCTGTTTCGATCCGTTTTTTCACAGACTCCTTGCTCATCATGTAGTTGACAGTAAAGTATTTTCCGATATCACGGAGGAAGTCAATGAAGCTGATGCTGCCAAACCAGTCGTAGTTGTTGACCATGACAGCTTTATTTTCGCCATTTTCAAAGTCAAGAAAACGAGAAAGTTGTCCTTGGATAGACTTGACCCAGCCATCTACTGTGTCTTTTGTTTGGAGACTACGTTCAGCATCTTTGAAGGACGGATCTCCGATGAGACCTGTAGCACCGCCAACGAGCGCATAAGGTTTGTGACCTGCTAGTTGCAAGCGACGACTTGTCAAGATTGCGACAAGGTGGCCTAGGTGAAGGCTGTCAGCAGTTGGATCGTAGCCAGTATAATAAGAAACTTGACCTTCTTCTAGGGCTTTACGCAAAGCTTCTTCATCAGTCGTTTGAAAAATCAAACCACGCTCTTTTAGCTCATCAAAAATGTGCATGTGTCTTTTCTCCTTTTTAAAATTATTGTTTCTAACTATTGTATCACAAACTTGGGTAATAGCCTAGTAGAATAGGGAAGAAAGTGGCTATTTTATTGAAAGTTTACCTTTTATGGTATAATAGATAGAGTGAGGAAATCCATGCAAAATCAATTAAATGAATTAAAACAAAAAATGCTGGAATTTTTCCAGCTAGTAAAATCAAAAATAAATCATAAAAAATCAGAGAAAGTCTCAGAAGAGAAGAAGTCGGATGGAACAGGTGGGCGAATTTTGTCTATCTTAGGGAGCATTTTAGCTGCTATCAAGGGAGTTTTGAATATTCTCTTTATTCTAGGCTTTATCGGTGGACTTTTTGGTGCTGGTGTAGCTCTTGGTTATGGAGTTGCTTTGTTCGATAAGGCTAAGGTTCCGCCAGCGGAGGACTTGGTCAAGCAGGTTAAGAATGTTTCTTCAATCTCAGAAATTGTTTATGCAGATGGGAGTGTCATTGCTTCTATCGAGAGTGATCTACTGCGAACTTCTGTCTCATCTGAGGAAATATCGGACAATCTTAAAAAGGCTATCGTTGCAACTGAGGACGAACATTTTCTTGAACATAAAGGGGTTGTACCAAAAGCTGTGATTCGGGCGACCTTGGGAACCTTTGCAGGTTTGGGCTCATCTAGTGGGGGCTCGACCTTGACTCAACAGCTAATCAAGCAACAAGTGGTCGGAGATGCTCCTACCTTGGCTCGTAAGGCTACAGAAATTGTCGATGCCCTTGCTTTAGAGAGAGTGATGGGAAAAGATGAGATCCTAACATCCTATCTCAATATCGCTCCTTTTGGTAGAAATCATAAAGGGCAAAACATTGCAGGTGTCCAGCAAGCTGCTGAAGGGATTTTCGGTATTGATGCCAACAAGTTGAGTATTCCTCAAGCTGCCTTCTTAGCAGGTTTGCCCCAGAGTCCGATTACTTATTCTCCTTATGAAAATACTGGAGAGTTAAAGAGTGATGAAGACTTAGAACTTGGTTTGAAACGGGCCAAGGGAGTTCTCTATAACATGTATCGTACGGGTGCTTTAACTAAGGAAGAGTACGACCAGTACAAGGATTATAATATAAAACAAGACTTCTTGCCATCGGGAACTGTTAATGCTGTTTCAAGAGATTACCTTTACTTTACGGCTATGTCTGAAGCGACAGATCGGATGTATGATTATTTAGTTCAACAGGACAATGTCTCTAGTCAGGAGTTGAAAAAAGAAGCGGTTCAAAAGGCTTATCATGAGCGAGCGGAGCAGGAACTAAGTAAAGGTGGCTACAAAATTACGACAACGATTAATAAAAAAATCCATAATGCCATGCAAAATGCAGTTGCTAACTACGGTCGTTTGGTAGATGATGCGACTGGTCAGCCTGAAGTAGGGAATGTTTTGATGGACAATAAAACGGGGGCTGTTCTAGGTTTCGTTGGTGGTCGTAATTACCAGATAAACCAAAACAATCACGCCTTTGACACTAAGCGTTCTCCTGCCTCTACAACCAAACCTTTGCTGGCCTACGGTATTGCCATTGACCAAGGCTTGATGGGAAGCGCTAGTATCTTGTCCAATTATCCGACAAAATTCTCTAATGGAAATCCTATCATGTATGTAAATAGTCCAGGTACAGGTATGATGACTTTGGGTGAAGCCTTGAACTATTCGTGGAATATCCCAGCCTATTGGACCTATCGTATGCTTCGCGAGAAGGGTGTTGATGTCAAGGGCTATATGGAGAAAATGGGTTACGAGATTCCAGAGTACGGTATCGAAAGTCTGCCTATGGGTGGTGGGATTGAAGTCACAGTTGCCCAGCATACCAATGGTTATCAAACAATTGCTAATAACGGTGTTTACCATCAGAAACATGTGATTTCTAAGATTGAATCACCTGACGGTAGAGTAATCTATGAATTCCAAGACAAACCAGTTCAAGTGTACTCGAAGGCAACGGCAACAATTATGCAGAGTTTGCTTCGTGAGGTGATTTCATCTCGAATCACTTCAAGTTTCCAAACGGATTTGGCTTCTATCAATTCAAGCTTAGCTCGTGCAGACTGGATTGGTAAGACTGGTACGACCAATGAAGATGAAAATATGTGGCTCATGCTTTCGACACCAAGATTGACTCTGGGTGGTTGGCTAGGGCATGATGACAACCGCCCAATGGCTAAAGGGGCTGGGCATTATCGAAATGCTAAATATATGGCTCACTTGGTCAATGCTATCCAACAGGCTGAGCCTGGTGTTTGGGGCAATGA
Source organism: uncultured Streptococcus sp. (assembly GCF_963521865.1). Lineage (GTDB taxonomy): Bacteria > Bacillota > Bacilli > Lactobacillales > Streptococcaceae > Streptococcus. Next base: position 8,795 of record NZ_CAUQWY010000006.1, on the reverse strand, counting down.
ACGCTTTAATCTTGATTCTAGTGTGACCCAATCTCAGGTCCTCAGATCTACAGGACAGAAGCCAGGCAAAGTATCCGTTAATGGAAAAACAGTTGATCTTTCAGGTTCTACTGTAACGAGCTATTGGGCTAACAAGGTGGGAGCTCCTACGACCAGCTATCATTTTGCTATTGGAGGAAGTGAGTCAGATTATCAAAATGCTTGGTCAAGTATCGTTAGCACACTACCAACTCCTTCTAGCTCAAGCACTAGTTCAAGTAGCAGTTCAAGTGATGGCCCTAGCAGTACATCAAGTTCATCATCACCTACACAATCAAATAGTAGAAGATAGGAAAGTGGTATTGATTGCCACTTTTTTCTTTTGTCCTTTCATGTTACAATAAAGGTATGAATCAGTATCAGAAAAAGATTGTTAAAGGAACCGTTTATTCGCTCTTATCTGGCTTAATCTGGGGAATCTGTGGGATTCTAGGAGAGTATTTCTTTACTCATTACCAGGTGTCTTCTGGCTGGATTACCTCTATGCGTTTGACACTGGCAGGGAGTATTGTGCTCGTTTGGTCTGCAATGCAATTAAAATCGCAAGTGTTAGATATTTGGCGAGATAAGAAAAATTACCTGCCCTTTTTAGCCTATGCTATTTTGGGGATTTTTTCAGTTCAGTATTTTTTCTATCTCTGTGTAGAATACTCAAATGCAGCGACAGCAACTATTTTACAGTTTATCAGTCCTGTCTTTATCCTCTTTTACAATCGTTTGGTTTATCAAAAACGAGCGTCAAAAAGCGCTATTTTCTATGTTTTGGTTGCCATGTTGGGTGTTTGCTTGATGGCGACAAAGGGGGATCTCTCTCAGTTATCCATGACACCGCTAGCACTTGTGACGGGTTTGCTGAGTGCCATGGGGGTTATGTTTAATGTTATCCTACCCCAACCTTTTGCTAAGCGCTATGGTTTTGTTCCCACGGTTGGGTGGGGTATGATTTTGGCAGGTTTATTTAGCAATGTTCTCTCGCCAGTGCATCAGCTTTCCTTTACTCTTGATATTTGGAGTATCTTGATTTGTCTCATTATCGCTTTCTTTGGAACGGCTTTTGCCTTTTTCATTTCCATGAAGGCTGTGTCCTTGGTTTCTCCTTTGGTGGTTTCCGTTATCAGTGCCAGTGAACCTCTCTCTTCTGCTCTCTTGAGTGTTTTATTTTTAGGTTTGGTAGTGGATTGGTCCCTTCTTCTAGCGATGGCCCTGATTATTTTACCCATGATTTTCTTATCAATAGAAGAAGCGAAAGAAAGTAAATAAAAAGTCTTTTCTTAATTCTAAAAGTGTGCTATACTAGAATGGTCAATAAAACATGGGGAGATAGTTGTGAAGAGTGTTTTTAGGTTGTATCGGTAGGGGCTTGCTTTTACCGACAGCACGTTTTATCTCACATCCCTAAAAATCATACCTAAAAACAAACAAAAAGGCTTCAAATTTGAGGCCTTTTTTGGTAGAATAGGTATCATTAAAATGAACTAGGAGGCGCTTATGACTGCTACAAAAATGAACGCACAAGAAATTATCCAATTTATCGCCAATGCTGAAAAGAAAACCAGTGTTAAAGTAACTTTTGAGGGAGAACTTGCAACTGCTGTACCAAGCTCTGTTGTCAAATTAGGGAATGTCCTATTTGGAGACTGGAAAGATGTTGCTCCTCTTCTTGATGGCTTGGTAGAAAATCAAGACTATGTTGTTGAGCAAGATGCTCGTAATTCTGCAGTTCCTTTGCTAGACAAACGTACTATCAACGCTCGTATCGAGCCAGGTGCTATTATCCGTGATCAGGTTGAAATTGGTGACAATGCTGTTATCATGATGGGAGCCGTTATCAATATCGGTGCTGAAATCGGTGCAGGAACTATGATTGACATGGGTGCTATCCTTGGTGGCCGTGCTATCGTTGGGAAAAACAGTCACGTTGGTGCAGGTGCGGTTCTTGCAGGTGTGATTGAGCCAGCTAGCGCAGAACCAGTCCGTGTTGGAGACAATGTTCTCATCGGTGCCAATGCTGTGGTTATCGAAGGAGTCCAAATCGGTAGTGGTTCAGTTGTCGCAGCAGGAGCTATTGTTACCCAAGATGTCCCAGAAAACGTGGTGGTAGCAGGTGTTCCAGCTCGTATTATCAAAGAGATTGATGCCCAAACCCAACAAAAAACAGCGCTAGAGGATGCGCTTCGTACCTTATAATTGTAAAAGTAATAAAGAGGCGGAACCCTTCTTCCAGCCTCTTTCTGCTATATAGGAGGATAGATAGATGTTAGATTTGATTCAGACTCGACGAGATTTGCACCAGATTCCAGAGATTGGCTTGGAGGAGTTCAAGACTCAGGCTTATCTGCTGGATGTGATTGAAAAATTGACTGCGGGCAAGGAGTTTGTTCAAGTTCGTACTTGGCGGACAGGTATTTTGGTTTATTTGCAGGGAAGTCAGCCAGAGCGTACTATTGGTTGGCGAACAGACATTGATGGCCTGCCTATCGTCGAACAAACAGGCCTTCCTTTCGCTTCCCAGCACCAAGGTCGTATGCACGCTTGTGGCCATGATTTCCACATGACTATTGCTTTGGGCTGTCTTGAGCGAGCCCTTGAGGAGCAACCCAAGAACAATCTGCTCTTTCTGTTTCAACCTGCTGAAGAAAATGAAGCTGGTGGCATGCTCATGTATGAGGATGGCGCTTTTGGAGACTGGTTACCAGACCAGTTTTATGGCCTCCATGTTCGGCCAGATTTGAAGGTTGGTCAGATTGCGACTAATACTCATACACTCTTTGCAGGAACTTGCGAGGTGAAGATCCGTTTCAAAGGCAAAGGAGGACACGCAGCCTTTCCACATGAAGCTAATGACGCCTTAGTGGCAGCTAGTTACTTTGTGACCCAGGTGCAGTCAGTTGTCAGCCGCAATGTTAACCCAATCGAGGGGGCAGTGGTGACCTTTGGTCTTTTCCAAGCTGGAACAACCAATAATGTCATAGCAGACACAGCCTTTTTGCATGGAACCATTCGGGCTTTGACACAGGACATGAGTCTCTTGGTGCAAAAGCGGGTCAAAACAGTTGCAGAAGGGGTTGCAGCTGCCTTTGATATGGAAGTCGAAGTGGAACTCAAACAAGGTGGATACCTACCTGTTGAGAACCATCCAGCCTTGGCGGGTGAACTGATGGACTTCTTTGAAGAAAAAGAGGGAATCGAGTTGATTGATATCGAGCCTGCTATGACAGGTGAAGACTTTGGTTATCTCCTTTCAAAAGTTGATGGCGTTATGTTCTGGCTAGGTATCGATAGTCCCTATGCCCTTCATCACCCTCAGATGAGTCCTAAGGAAGAAGCCTTAGCCATTGGGGTAGATGCGGTCTCTAGTTTCCTGAAAAAGAAGGCAGCAGAGTAGAGGAAGTGTCTATGAAAGCAGAATTACGCAAGCAAGTCTTGCAAGAAATGAAGGCTATATCTCAAGAGCAAAAACAGTTTATAGACCAAACTTTAACAGAACGACTTTTACACCATCCCTTCTACCAAGAAGCTAAGGTCATCGCAAGCTACCTCTCTTTTCCTCATGAGTTTCAAACGCAGGAACTGATAGAGCAGGCGCTGAAGGACGGCAAGAAGGTTCTGATACCCAAAACCTATCCCAAGGGGCGCATGGACTTTGTGGTCTATGATCCACAGCAGTTGGTAAAAACTTCCTTTGGATTACTGGAATCACAGGGAGATTTGGAAGTTGTGGATGCCTCTCAGATTGATTTGATTCATGTTCCGGGCTTGGCTTTTACGACGGAAGGATATCGGATTGGATACGGTGGAGGTTATTATGACCGCTATCTGAAACATTTTCCTGGTCATACTTTAAGTACGATCTATCCTTGTCAAGTTCAGCAATTTATGCCTGAAAATCATGATATTCCTGTTCAGGAGGTTTTAATTGATGAAGGAAATCTTTGATAGGCGTTACCCTGTGACGAGTTTTTTCCTCCTAGTGACGGCCTTGGTGTTTCTACTAATGTTGGTGACCACAGGAGGAAACTTTTACAGGGCAGATACCCTATTTCGATTTGGAGCCATGTATGGGCCAGCCATTCACCTCTTTCCTGAGCAGGTTTGGCGTCTCTTCTCTGCCATTTTTGTTCATATTGGGTGGGAGCATTTTATTGTCAATATGCTTTCGCTCTATTATCTTGGTAGGCAAGTAGAGGAAATTTTCGGATCCAAGAAGTTTTTCTTTCTCTACCTATTATCTGGAATGATGGGCAATCTCTTTGTTTTTGTATTTAGTCCCAAATCCTTAGCAGCAGGAGCCTCGACTTCTCTCTATGGGCTATTTGCTGCGATTATTGTTCTTCGCTATGCAACGCGTAATCCTTATATCCAACAGCTAGGCCAATCCTATCTGACACTTTTTGTGGTTAACATTATTGGAAGTGTTCTGATTCCAGGAATCAGTCTAGCAGGTCATATCGGGGGAGCAGTTGGTGGAGCATTTCTAGCAGTTATCTTTCCAGTTCGAGGAGAAAGACGGATGTATAGTACCATCCAGAGGTTAGGAGCGGTAGTGTTGTTTGTAGGACTTGCAGTTTTACTTTTCTATAAGGGAATGGGGTTGTGAAGGTTTATAAGAATAGTTATGTAATAAAAAAGATAAGGCATTTTTGAACCTTATCTTTTTATGTTATTCCTTTTCAGCCAATTCTTTTCCCAGTTGGATGAGGTAATCCTTCAAATCATCTTTGACTTGTGGATGTTTGAGGGCGTAGTCAATAGATGTTTTCATAAATCCAAACTTATCTCCAACGTCGTAACGAGCTCCTGTAAATTCACGGGCAAAAACACGCTGTGTTTTATTAAGGGTATCAATAGCGTCGGTAAGCTGGATTTCATTTCCAGCACCAGGAGCTTGCTTTTCGAGGATATCAAAAATTTCTGGTGTGAGAAGATAGCGACCGATAATAGCTAAATCACTTGGAGCATCTTCTGGAGCTGGTTTTTCAACGAAAGTTTCGACGCTATAGAGACCATTGATTCCTTCCCCTTGAGGAGCGATAACCCCATATGATGAAACGTCTTCGTGTGGTACGGGCATGACAGCAATGGTTGATGCGTGTGTCTTTTCGTAATCATTCATCAGTTGTTTTGTCAAAGGGACGGCATCCTCATTTGTGATGTCCATAAGGTCATCACCCAGCATAACAACGAAGGGCTCATTCCCTACAAAAGCTTTGGCTTGTAGGACAGCGTCTCCAAGACCACGAGGGTGAGTTTGGCGAATGAAATGGAGGCGCATACCAGTTGCTTCATCTACCAATTTTAACAAATCCGTTTTGCCTTTTTCCTTAAGATTGTATTCAAGCTCAAAGTTCGAGTCAAAGTGGTCCTCAATAGAACGTTTTGATTTACCAGTGACAACTAGAATATCTTCAATGCCTGATTTAAGAGCTTCTTCGACGATAAATTGGATAGTTGGTTTGTCCACAATTGGCAACATTTCTTTGGCAAGGGCCTTGGTTGCTGGTAAAAATCGAGTTCCTAGTCCAGCGGCAGGGATGACTGCCTTTCTAACTTTTGATGTCATAAGAATCCTTTCTATAGAGGGTCAAGACCACTCATTTTCTGCTTTAAATTCATTGTTCATGATGTCATAAATGGCATCTTTGATATTGGTTCCGTGGTAGATAACTTGGTAAATGGCCTGTGTAATGGGCATATAGACTCCAAGTTCTTGCGCTAGTTCATAGGCAGCTCGGGTCGTTGAAATTCCTTCAATTACCATGCCCATATTGGCTTCGATATCAGCTAGGGATTCTCCACGACCAAGGGCATCTCCAGCTCTCCAGTTACGAGAGTGAATGGAAGTTCCTGTTACGATTAAATCGCCTACACCAGATAAGCCACTATAGGTTAATGGACTGGCCCCGAGTGCTACCCCTAGGCGAGTAATTTCAGCCAAGCCTCGAGCGATGATGGCTGCCTTGGCATTGTCACCAAATCCCAGACCATGTAAAGCTCCGGCACCGACAGCAATAATATTTTTAAGAGCACCAGCAGTTTCAACTCCAATAACATCTGTATTGGTATAAAGTCGGAAGTAGTGATTGCTAAAGAGCTCCTGAACGTATTGAGCTGTTTGTAAGTCTTTAGAAGCAGCAGTGATTAAAGTCAGGTCACGCACAATGGTCTCTTCTGCATGACTAGGACCTGAGACAACGACGATATCACTGCGGAGCTGTTCAGGAATTTCTTCTTCAAGGATGGTTGATAATCGTTTATGGCTATCAGGCTCCAATCCCTTTGATGCGTGCATGATGATAGCCTTATGATCTAAGGTTTGAGCAACTTGTTGGGCAACAAGTCGTGTCACTTTTGTTGGGACAACAAACAAAATCGCATCCACATCTTCCAATGCTTCTGCTAAGTCAGTGTAGGCAATAATTTTTTCATCTAGAGTGACATCTTTAAAGTAGTATGTATTAGTATGGTGTGTATTAATTTCATTGATTTGCTCGGGAAGATTTCCCCAAATACGTACCTCGTGTCCGTTGTCATTTAAGACTTGTGAAAGGGCAGTTCCCCAAGAACCAGGCCCCAAGACGGCGATGGTTTGTTTTTCCATGATTCCCTCCTTGATAGAGTCCTTTTCATTATTCTATCATATTCTAGAGGATTTTGCACTTGCATTGCTGGGGGAGTGGTGGCTTTGTTGCTTGAAAAATACAAAAAAACCGAGCCGAAGTATTAAACTTTCAGTCTCGGTTTTGATATTTCTTAAAGAATGGCTAGGTTTATTTCAATTGATCTGTAATGTCTTTTGATAGCAACATTCCCAGATGATAAGTTTTATTGATGTAAGCAATGACATCATTGATATTTTCAGTCGTGTGAATTTTTTCTTTGATGTCAGATCTAAATGTTTCATCCTTCAAAAGTTGTTCTTGGTAGAGCCTTTGAAGTCTCTCCTTCTCGTACTTATTGAGCAGAAAAAGGAATACCAAGCTAATCACAACGAGGACATAAGCATATTGGCTCATAGAATATCTCCTTGGATAGTGAAGAAGTAGTAGTGAATAAATCGATTTAGAGGACCTAAAATAGCAGAATAAGTCAGCAAAACTTGATAAGATTTTTGATAGCCCTCTAAATCAAATTCCTAATAGGATTGGACGTCAGTTACTTAGACTGCTTTGCAATCAAGTAATTAAAAGATTACGACATGAGCCTAACCAAATCGATATTATTTGGTTAGGTGAATTAGTGAAGCGTTTAGGTAAGTATCTCTGGTTACGACGTAAAGAAACATAAATCGATAATATTTATGTTTCTTTACTAGTGAAGCAGTTAGCTAGTCCGCATATAAGCGGCTAGCGTCTAACAATTAGGAACTTTAGTTCCAATAACATTAAGATTACGACGTTTTAGGACATAAATCGATCATATTTATGTCCTAAAACTAGTGAAGCGCCTAGCCAAATACCTGATAGGATTTGGCGTTAGTTACTTAGACTACTTTACAATAAAGTGATTAAAAGATTACGACATGAGCCTAACCAAATCGATATTATTTGGTTAGGAGAATTAGTGAAGCGTTTAGCTAGTCCGCATATAAGCGGCTAGCGTCTAACAATTAGGAACTTTAGTTCCAATAACTTTAAGATTACGACGTCTTTCGGTAGAAATCGATAATATTTCTATCGAAAGACTAGTGAAGCGCCTAGCCAAATCCCTGATAGGATTTGGCGTTAGTTACTTAGATTGCTTCGCAATCAAGTAACTTTGGCGATTTACATCTTCTCAGGCGCTTCTACTCCAAGCAAGCGAAGGGCCTCTTTGAGAACGACTGCGGTTGCGTAGCTGAGTGCTAGACGGCTGTCGCGTTCTGGGCTTTCATCTAGGATACGTGTATGTGCATAGTATTTGTTAAAGGCTTGAGCCAGGCTAATTGCAAATTTAGCAATGATAGAAGGTTCAAAGTTATCCGCCGCACGGTTGATAATACGTGGGAAGTCTTGGATGAGTTTGATGATTTCCCAACTTTCAGCATCATTTAAACTGTAATTAGCTTCTGTTTCTGGTTTGAAGTCTGCTTTACGTAAAATCGATTGGATACGAGCATAGGCATATTGTACATAAGGACCAGTTTCCCCCTCGAAGGATACCATAGTCTCTAGGTCGAAGTCGTATCCATTTGTACGGTCGGTCTTGAGGTCATAGAATTTAATGGCTCCAACCCCAACAGCATGCGCTACCTGGTCTTTGTTTTCTAGTTCAGGATTTTTAGCCTCGATTTGGGCTTTGGCACGGCTAACAGCCTCTGCAACAGTAGGCTCTAGCAAGATGACATTCCCTTTACGAGTAGAGAGTTTCTTCCCTTCTCTTGTAACTAGACCAAAAGGAACGTGAGTAATGTCGTCACTCCAATCGTAGCCCATCTCTTGCAAGACAGTTTTGAGCTGTTTAAAGTGGGCAGATTGTTCTTGACCAACAACGTAGATCGATTTAGCAAAATGGTATTCATTTTTACGGTAAAGGGCTGCAGCCAAGTCACGTGTGATATAGAGAGTTGCTCCATCAGATTTCTTGATAAGGGCTGGATGTTCAATGCCATATTTCTCAAGATTCACAACTTGGGCACCTTCTGATTCAACAAGAAGGCCTTTTTCAGAAAGAATATCTACAACTGCATCCATCTTATCGTTGTAGAAGGCTTCTCCGTTATAGTTGTCAAATTCGACTTGCAATTCATTGTAAAGGCGGTTAAATTCCACCAAACTTTC